>WFQV01000066.1 GCA_015486905.1 Melioribacteraceae bacterium
GGAATTAAATCGTAAATCGTAATTCATTTGTTCTTAGTTCTTGGTTGAATAAAATTCGTGCATTCGTGGCTATTCCGGATCCGGGTAACTTACGACTTAAGACTCGTCACTTAAGACTTACTACTTTATTTAACTTTTTGTCTACGAAAAAGATTTTAGTAATTTTGCACTAACAAAAATCTAATTGGAGAAAAAGCAATGAAAAAAATTTTAGTGGCACTGTTAATCTTTTCGCTCACACCTATGTTTGCCCAACAGAAGAGAGATGTTGGGATGATGAAAGTAAGGAAGAGCAAATTCTTTGAGCAAATCAAAGAAAAGATTCATGAGTTTAATACTGTAAAGAAAGAGCCCCGCAAATCCTTCGTGCTTGATTTTAGCGGGTACAACCTGCCGAAGTCGATTAATGAATTTAAATATTATTGGCACCGCAAACCTCACTCTCAAGGGATGACAGGTACTTGCTGGTCTTTTTCCACAACTTCATTTTTTGAGTCCGAAGTTTACAGACTTCACAAAAAGAAAGTTGCACTCTCTGAAATGTGGACTGCTTATTGGGAATATGTCGAGAAAGCAAAGGGATTCGTGAGGACGCGTGGCAAAAGCCTTTTTGCACAAGGTTCGGAAGCCAATGCCGTTACAAGAATTTGGGAAAAATACGGTATCGTGCCTTACAAATTGTTCACGGGATTTTTACCCGGTCAGCAGGTTTACGACCACGACAAAATGTTTAAAGAGATGTACACCTTCCTCCAATCAGTAAAAAAGACTGATGCTTGGAATGAAGGTTTTGTAGTCTCTACTATTAAACAAATCCTCAATAAATATATGGGTACACCGCCAACTAAGGTTACTGTTGACGGAAAAACTTACACACCAAAAGAATACTTGGCAAATTATTTGCAACTCAATATGAACAATTATGTTGACATTATTTCTTACATGCAGCAGCCCTATTGGAAACAAGTGCCTTACCAGGTGCCGGACAATTGGTGGCACGATTCGAGCTACTACAATGTTCCTTTGGACGTCTTCATGAAAATAATAAAAAAAGCAATTACTCACGGCTACACAATGGCAATAGGCGGAGACGTTTCGGAGCCGGGCATCGATGGTAAAGTTGAATCTGCGGTTATTCCTTCGTTCGATATTCCCTCGGCTTACATCGACCAATACGCTCGTCAATTCAGATTTAGCAATAGAACAACAACCGACGACCACGGAATTCATTTAATCGGTTACAAAAAGGACAAGGACGGTAAATACTGGTTCCTAATTAAAGATTCCGGTTCGCGAGCGTTCAACGGTAAAAACAAGGGGTATTTCTTCTACAATGAAGATTACGTAAAATTAAAAATAATGGATTTCATGGTTAACAAAGAAATAGTGAAAGATGTTCTAAAAAAATTCAAATAAAAAATTCAATTAAGAGTTAAACAAAGGCAAGCACTTAAATTTAATAGTGTCTTGCCTTTTTTATTATTCGGTTTGTCAATAGAGACAGTTCTGTTAACAATTTCGGTTAAAAAATTTTCTACTCTACTTAAAAATATTTATTAAATTACAGTGTTCAATTCAAAATCAAAAGGAAAAATGTCCGGCATTTTAATCATACCGTCAATAGATATTTTGAATGGGAAAACCGTGAGAGTTGTGCAGGGCATACCGGAAGTAGGCAGTAAAAATTACGGCGATGACCCGGTGGAAATGGCATTGATTTGGCGAGCGGAAAATGCCAAGATGCTTCACATAGTTGATTTTGATTTTTCACACGAACACTCACAAAAAAATTTGGATGTCATTCGTGAAATTTGCTCGTCGGTAATTATCCCCGTTGAGTTCGGCGGGGGAATTAAAACCTTTGACGATGCGGAAAAAGTTTTCGATGCAGGCGTGTTTAGATTAGTAATCGGTTCACTGTCATTAGATTCGGCTGAAAAATTTAAAGAAATGATTAAGACCTTCGGCCCGGAAAGAATTTCCGCAGCGATTGATGTTATTGACAATGAAGTTGTGGTTCACGGACGCCATGATAAAACCGGAATATCCCCAATTGAGCACGCTAAAAGACTTGTTGACTTAGGCGCTGAAAGGTTGATAATCACTGACGTAAAAAGAAACGGAATGCTTGCAGGGCCGAACATTGGCTTAACGAAACAGATTGCAGAAGCAGCAAAAGTAAAGGTTACACATTCGGGTGGAATCAGCGGTTACAAAGATTTGGCAAAACTGCTTCAATATTCCAAAACGGGGATAGATTCGGTAATAATAGGAAGAGCTTTTTACGAAAATAAATTTCCCTGCCAAAAAATTTGGCGATTAGCAGAAAAAGGATTATTTAATTGAGGTTAAAATGCATACACAAAGAATATTAACAAAGAGTACATTCTGGAGCAATTTTTTCAAAGCACCGACCGAAAGTGACGAGCTTGAAAATGTATTAAAAAGTATGCCTCCTTTCGCAAAGTTGAGTAAAAAATATCTAAATTTATTAATTCGATTAATGCACAACAGACTTTACGCAGAAAACGAATACATTTTTTACGAAGGAGACCCCGGAATAGGTCTTTACATAGTCCGCTCCGGAGAGGTAATGATTGCACATTCGGAGAACCAGGAAGAGATGAAAGAATTAGCAAGACTGCACAAAGGTGACTTCTTCGGCGAGCTTGCGATGCTTGACAAAGAAATTCGCTCCGCTTCTGCAATTGCTGTTTCAGAAACTACCGTGACCGTAATATTTAAACCCGACTTGGAAGAATTTATTGATAAGTATCCCTCGAAGGGCACTTACATCTTAAAAGGCTTGGCGGAAATAATTGCTACAAGACTAAGAACATTAAATAGTGAATATACCGAATTGTTAAATAAGTGTTCTAAATTTTTGGAGGAAAAAGAAAATGGAAATTAAAAAAATCTTAGTCCCTATTGATTTCTCCGAATATTCGCTTAAAGCCTTGAACTACGCAATTGAGTTTGCTCAATCATTCAATGCCGAACTCTTCCTTATCTACGTAATTGAGCCTATGGTGTACCCGGCTGATTTCAGTATGGGACAAATAGCCATTCCGGAAATTACGGATGACTTTAATTCCAAAGCCGAATCCGATATGGATAATTTAATTAAAGAAAAAATCGGTGAAAAAGTAAAAGCTCAAAGAATAATTAAAACGGGCAGACCTTTCTTGGAAATAATTCAAACCGCTTCGGAAATAGATGCGGATTTAATCATTATTGCCACACATGGATTAACGGGAATGGAACATTTATTATTCGGAAGCACTGCAGAAAAGGTGGTACGTAAAGCGCCCTGTCCGGTATTGACTTTAAGAGAACCGACAAAGGGTTTTCATTTTAACAACGAAAGTTAAAATGACGGACGTACCGGAGAAAATCGGAGAAATATTAAACAACAATACTTCGGGCAGTAAGGAACTGCTCTCAGAACTTAATAATTATTTTGCCCAATCCCCGGAAAAAATCAACCTCCAATTGCTAACAAAACTGAGAGAAGAATTCCGTGAATTCTCCGCAATTGAAAATTATTTCAACAATTTAATTACAATAATTGAAGCAAATAAAAACCCGAAAGAATTTTTTGACGAATTTAACTATCGCGAAAACAGCTTACCACAGCTACTTATGACAAAGCTCGAATCTTTTATTAAACCCAACATTAAAATAATCACACTATCGAACAGCAAAACTTTACTTGATGTTTTTTCATTGTTACGAAAAAAAAGAAATGATTTTGAGATAATTGTTTCCGAATCCCGTCCGCAGAAAGAAGGAGCAATAATGGCTGAAAAGCTAAGTGGCCTTGGAATTAAAACAAGATTAATAACCGAAGCAATGATAGGCTCCGCGGCTAAAGAAGCAGACGTTGGGATAATTGGAGCAGACAAAATATTAAAAGACAATTCCGTTATTAACAAGACAGGCTCCTTAACTCTTGCGATTGTTTTAAATTTTTATTCCAAGCCGTTGCTTGTTTTAGCCGATAAATCCAAAAAAAGCAGCGAAATTTCATTCACCCCCAAACTTTACCCTCCCGAAGAAATAACGAAAAACAAAAAATCTATGACACAGGTCACAAATTACTACTTCGAGCGTGTCGATACGACTTTAATCACAAACATTTTGACCGACTGATATTAAATTTAACACGGAAATTAAATTTAATAATTAAAAAATATTTACTATTACAAAATGACATTTAAGAAAAAAGAAATAGCCTCCATCCCTTAAAAGCCCAAAACCCATAACCCCGCGCCTTTGTTCTTTGACCCCGAGGGCAAAGGCGCTTCCTTTCTTATAACCCGAATCAGTTCTTAATGGCAAATAACTTGTTAGAAGTCTGAAGTGACGAGTTTTAAGTAGTGAGTAACGTGCACTGTTATCTTTGAGCCGATCGACAATTATTTTGGTTTACTAAAATCGTAAGGAAAGCGGTAAAGCTGTTTGTCGGTAATTATTCCTGTAATTAACTTCGAAGGAGTAACATCAAACGCAGGGGAAAAAACATCGTAATCGTTGCGAGTAATTTGAACACCTTTAACCGAAGTAATTTCTTCTTTTGCTCTTAGTTCAATTTTAATTTCATTCCCCGTAGGGCAGGAAGAATCTACCGTGCTCATCGGAGCGGCAATGTAGAACGGAATATTGTGAAACTTACAAAGTGCCGCTACACTGTAAGTACCTATTTTATTAGCCGAATCGCCATTGACAGCAATTCTGTCCGCACCGGTAATGGCTAAATCAATTTTACCTTGACACATTAACATTCCTGCGGCAGAATCGGTAATGATTGCAAAAGGAATTCCGTATTTATCTAATTCAAAAGCCGTTAATCTTGAACCTTGTAATAGCGGTCTTGTTTCGTCCACGTAAACAAATTTTACCTTACCCTCGTCAAAGCCTTTCTTTATTACGTTCAAAGCCGTACCGCCTCCGCCGGTTGCCAATTTGCCGGTATTACAATGTGTAAGTACGGTCATTTCGCTTGTGAATATTCCCAAGCCGTTGTTCGCAATTGCATCGCACATTCTAATATCTTCTTCGTGAATTTCTTTTGCTCTTTCGGATAACCGGGGATACAAATCGGGAGAAGTTTTGTTTTCGAGAAAAACTTTTTTCATTTCGTCCAAAGCCCAAAAAAGGTTTACTGCCGTGGGACGGGTAGCAGCCAGTAATTTGTAACAATTATTGAAATGTTCTTCTCTGTCCCCTTTGAAATTTTTAAAGCAGAGAGTAATTGCATAAGCCGCTGTTATTCCAATTGCAGGCGCACCTCTGACTTCCAAATTCTCTATAGCCTGAGCAATTCTTTCGGGAATATCCGTAACAATGTATTCTTCTACGAGAGGAAGTTTTGTTTGATTGATTAAAATTAATTCGTCGTTTTTAAAATCAATAGTTTTAAAATTTTCCGGCATCGTCGAATCTTGAAAGTTCGCGAAATTCAATGAATCTATCGTGAATTTGCAATTTGTTCAAATCCTCAATTCCCTTTGTGCTAAACTTTTCAACAGTAAAGGAAGCCATTGCACTGCCATAAATAACAGCTCTTTTAAGACTCTCGAAATCCAATTCACGAACACTGTGTAAATAGCCTATAAATCCGCCGGCAAAAGCATCTCCCGCGCCTGTGGGATCGAAAATATCTTCCAAGGGGTAAGCGGGGGCGGAGAAAATATTATCCTCGCTGAAAAGCAATGCGCCATGTTCACCTTTTTTAATAATCAAATATTCGGGACCCATTTTTCTAATCTCCTTGGCAGCACGGATTAAATTATGCTCGTTGGTTAATAATCTAGCTTCGGAATCGTTTATTATTAAAACATTTGTTTGTTTCAACACTTTCATCAAATCTTCCAATGCAGTTTCAATCCAAAGGTTCATAGTATCGGTTACTACAAACTGGGGGTTAAGGAGTTGTTCCAAAACGTGAAGTTGTAAGTTAGGCTGAATGTTTCCGAGTATTACAAACTTGGCCTTTTGGGATTTTTCCGGAATAACAGGATTGAAATTTTCGAACACATTTAACTCCGTAAAAATCGTATCTCTAATATTCAAATCGTAATGATATTTTCCACCCCAGCGGAATGTCTTGCCACCCGGTACAATCTGCAGACCG
Organism: Melioribacteraceae bacterium; assembly: GCA_015486905.1. Classification (GTDB taxonomy): domain Bacteria; phylum Bacteroidota; class Ignavibacteria; order Ignavibacteriales; family Melioribacteraceae; genus WFQV01. The sequence continues at coordinate 6,137 of WFQV01000066.1, forward strand.
TCAAGGTCTATTCCGTGATCTTCCAAAAGTTGAATGTACTTTTCATTAAAGTCTTCACCAACTATTCCAATCAAATGTACGGGCGAAGTAAAATAGCTTGCTGCAAGAGAAATATAAGTGGTAGAACCGCCAAGAGCGTTTTCGATTTTATCAAACGGGGTTTCAACCGTATCGAGAGCAATAGAACCTACAACTAAAAGCGCCAATTTTAACCTCACATATTTTTGAATTGAATTTTTAAAAATCCGAAAATTTTAATTGAAATGCTAAAGAAAATTTTAATAAAAAAATTATTTAATACATAAAAGCGAGGTACAGGTTTAAAATCTGTGGTAAAAAATAAAAAAAATAAGAAATAAGAAACAAGAAATAGATGAACGCGAGACGCAAGAGGTAAGACGCTAGACAGACCCGACTACGCCCTCGCTTCGCTTGGCTTCGTCGCGACAGGTTGGATGGTGAATTGTAAATGGTAAATTGTGAATGGTGAAGGGAATGTTGGGTTGATTAACATTGACGTTGAATTCAGTCGAATTGCCGTTTGCTTCAGCAAACGTTGAGAAGAGAAAAGAGGAATGAATGGCTCTATCCACATTTCTCTTTCATTCGGTGTTAGAACAATGAGGCTAAAGCCCTGTGAAGCTTGTTGACTTTTTCAGCCGTCGAATAAATTCGGCGGCAATGCCGGATAGAACCCAAGGGAATGAGGATTTTTTCACTGTCATTTCAACTGAACGAAGCATGGTCAGTCCTGCCTTAGCGTACTCCACAACCTTCTTCATCAACGAACATCTATTTATCCATTTGTCCACTCATCCAAAATGCCGTTGGGGGACGGGGTGTTGAAAAATTAGAACTTTTAACTTCGTCAAACATTCAAATAGATTGCTTCATTTCGATACCTTCGGCATCGTGGATCTATTTTTCTTTACTCTTGTTCTTGCATTATTGGATGAATGGATGATTGGATGATTTTATTTTAGGTCGTCTTTATTAGACTCCTTATTCTGCGGGGTGAGGTTCTCAAAACACACCAAGAATCAGCCCTCTCTCCTGCCTTCCCGACCTGCCTGCAGGGCAGGCAGGTCGGGAAGGGAAAAGGTGAGTTGGGAAAAATAAGGAAATCAAAAAATAGTAACAAAACGCTCAAAAGTAAAAGACAAGCTGATTTTTTTTGCCACCTAATTTAAACTTGTACTAAGAGCGAAGCCACCGTTACAATTGCCGTCTCGCTTCTCAATCTGTTTTTTGTCAATTGTAAAATAACAGCGTTCTTGTAAAACAATAGTTCTTTTTTTGTTAATCCGCCTTCAGGTCCGAAGACAAAGTAAAATTTATCTTCCGTCCCTTTTCGTAAAGAAGAAATCACATCGGGAAATTTAACCTCAGCCGATTGTTCGAAAATAAAAGCCCTAATGTTCTCTTGTACCGGGATTTCATCGAGCGAATTAAAATAACTTATGTTCGGCAGGAAAGAACGTAGTGACTGCTTCATTGCCGCTTCTGCAATTTTATGCCATCTCACAATCTTATTACCCTTTGCAACGGATCGCTCGGCATCAAAAACAAAAAAATTCGTTATTCCCAATTCAACCGATTTTTCCAAAGCAAATTCAAATCTCGACGGATTTTTCAAACGGGGAATTACAAAATAAAAATTAGAATATTCGTTAACAAATTCTTTGGAGTCAACTATTTCGCCTTTTAGTCCTTTCTTGTCAATTAAGGAAATAAGCACCTCAAAAACTTGCCCCCTACCGTTTGTAACGAAAATTTTTTCACCCGGCTTGTGACGCATTACATTAACTGCATGCTTGAATTCATCTCCTTCCAATGTTACAGTTATTCCAACTTCCGATGACGGTGAATAGTAAAGCTCAATATTAGAAAGCAAATCCGGTACCAATTAAAAGTTCTCCTTTCCCTAATTCATTAAATGCATACTCTACTCGTAGAGCATTGTAAGGTAAAAATAAGATTACAATACCCGCTCCGTAACCGGAACTGAAATCCGAGCTTTTAATTTTCGCCTTGTTATTAAACGTCAAACCGGTATCGTAAAACAAACTGATTTTTACGCCAATCCTTGCCGAAGTCAATTTACGAGGTACTAACGGTAATTTAGTTGAAAAATTCAATTCATCCAAAATCGAGTAATTAATATCGAACGAAGTTTTAAAAGCATTGTCCCCTTCTCTGTAGTCCAAACTGTGTCCCCGAATAATTTCTCTGTAATCAAAATACGAATGATCATAGTAAGGAATTTTACGTCCCCAGATATGCCGCGCCATTATTCTCACTTTTGCGGTAAATTTTTTACTCAAGGGTTGGTAACGCCGTAAATCAAGAGCAAAGATATTGTAAGAGATATTACATAATCCGAATCCTTTGTGCCAATATTCTGTCTGCAAATAATTCCCTTTTGAAGAAAATTGTTTTAAATTCCGAGTGTCGAGGATGTAATTGAGTTTCATTACAGGCATTCTATCTATTCTCGTCCCACTTGCAGTAAAAGGGCTTAAAGCAACAAACGGTTGTTCCGTATATTGATAGCCTGCAGAAATAATTAACTCATTAAAGATGTTAATCCTTTCACCGAATCCTATTAAACCCGAATAGCATTTGTAATTAAATTCTTCCCCTAAATATTTTTCGAGAATTTTACTTTGATTGTCAACTTTGCCAAAACTCAACAAAGCGTTAAGACTAATATTACGCATTCCGGCGAAGACCGGAGTGTAATAGTTAATCGCATAAACAGGGTTGTAGCCAAAGGCGGCAATAAAGTGAAGAGTTTCGTTCCGCCCCCGGAAATTCTTCCAGAGGAAATCCAAACCGTAAGAAACTTTATCCCACTGACTGTTTTGAAAAGAGAGCATCGGCAAAGGATAAATGTACCAACTTTCCTTAATTAAAATGAATACGATTGTCTTGCCTTTTATGTGAATCGGTGCCATTTCCACTTTATTGAAAATCCCCAAACTGTAAACCCTTTCACGGTTAAAGCGAAGTATTGCATCGTTAACAGTATCACCTTTCGTGAAAGTTAACTCTCGCAGAATAATGTAATCTTTTGTCTTTTCATTTCCAACAATCCGTATCGAATCAACAACAAAAGAATGATTATCAAAATTTTGAGAAAACAATTCCGAGTGCGGAGCAATTATTAAGAGAAAGAAAAGCAACTTCAATGCCAAGGTTCGCTTATTCAAACAGTGAAAAATATTTTCTGTCTTTTTGCTTTTACTCAATTTATTTTCTTTAAATATTCCGAACATATTTCAGATAAAAACGGAGGCTTTAAAAACACGAATTGTAAGAAACGTAAATACAAGTATCTTGAATCGTTTCAATGCCCGCTTCTGTTACGGGGCGGACGGCTTCATCGTTGTAAATTCCCAATTGTAACCAAAGTACTTTCGGACGGACAGCCAAGACATCCGGTATTAACTCCGGGATATCTTCCGACCGTCTGAAAACGTCAACAATATCAATAGGAAAAGGGACGTCCCGCAAGCTCGGGTAAATTTCAATTTTGCCTGCATTCTTAATTGTCGGATTTACCCCGACCACATGATAACCTTTGTGTAAAAGAAAATCCGCAATACGACGGCTTGTGAGCACCGGGTTGCCGGATAAACCGACAACCGCAATCGTCTTCGAATCTTTTAGAATATAGCACAACTCTCTCATTCGTAATTGTTTTCTTTTACGGGGGGACAAACGGTGAAAAGATTTCTGTCGCCGTAGGCGTTGTCGACCCTTGCTACTGGAGTCCAGAATTTTCTTTCCTTTAACCATTCCAACGGAAATGCGGCTTTTTCTCTTGAGTAAGAATGATTCCACTCGCTGGCGGTTACTTCCAAAGCTGTGTGGGGTGCATTTTTAATTACATTGTCTTCCCTGTCGGCAATTCCCTTTTCAATTTCCTCAATCTCTTTGCTAATTGAAATCATTGCCTCGCAGAATCTGTCCAATTCTTCTTTGGATTCACTCTCTGTGGGTTCTACCATTAACGTACCGTGAACAGGGAATGAAACGGTAGGGGCATGGAAACCGTAATCCATTAGCCTCTTGGCAACGTCTTCGCTGTCAATATCAATTGAATGTTTAAATTCGTTTAAGTCAAAAATCAGCTCGTGACCAACAAAACCGTTCTCGTTTGTGTAAAGCACCTTGTAATAAGGTGCAAGTTTAGTACGGATGTAATTTGCATTTAGAATTGCTATTTCACTGCTTCTCTTCAATCCTTCCTTGCCGAGCATTTTAACATAACCGAATGAAACAGGCAATATTCCCGCACTGCCGTAAGGTGCCGAAGCGGTAGGGAAAATTCCTTTAGCACCGCCGGTTTTAACAACGGGATGAGTAGGGAGGAAATCGACAAGATGTTCTGCAACTGCAATGGGTCCAACGCCAGGTCCGCCTCCGCCGTGAGGAATTCCGAAAGTCTTGTGGAGATTCAAATGGCAAACGTCAGCGCCTATTTCTTTCGGTCTTGTTAGTCCGACTTGAGCATTCATATTTGCTCCGTCCATGTAAACGAGTCCGCCATTCGAATGAATAATATCACAAATTTCTTTAATCCTCTCTTCAAACACTCCGTGAGTAGAAGGGTAAGTTACCATTAAAGCCGAGAGGTTTTCTTTATTTTCTTCCGCTTTACGCTTAAGGTCTTCAACGTCAATATTTCCTCTTCCATCACAGGCAACAATAACCGGTTTATTCCCGGCCATTACGGAGCTTGCGGGATTAGTGCCGTGTGCCGAAGAAGGAACAAGCACAATATTTCTGTGTCCTTCACCACGATATTTGTGATAAGCTCTTATTACGCTTAGCCCGGAATATTCACCTTGTGCACCGGAATTCGGCATAAAAGAAACCCCTGCAAAGCCGGTTATTTCTTTCAGATAATCTTCCAACTCAAAGATTAATTTTCTGTAACCTTCCACTTGATTTTCCGGTACGAAGGGGTGAATATTAGCAAACCCCGGCCAAGTAACGGGAAACATTTCCGAAGCGGCGGTTAATTTCATTGTACAGGAGCCGAGGGAAATCATCGAATGGACCAATGAAATGTCTTTGTTTTCAAGCCTTTTAATGTAACGCATCATTTCCATTTCGGAATGGTAAGAATTGAAAACAGGGTGACTCATAAAAGAAGATTTCCGTTTTAAGTTTTCCGGGATTACTTCGGTAGAGCCTTTTAACATTTCGCTAAAAATAATATCGTTGTCAATTTCTTCTACCGTACCGACCGAAAAAATTCTAATAATGTCTTTGATGTCCGACAATGTGGTTGTTTCATTTAAAGAAATTCCAATGTCGTTATTTTCGAAGTAACGGAAATTCATTTCGTTCTCAAGTGCAAAGCGTTTTATTTTATCGGGGCAGTAGTGTGCATGGCAAGAAACTCTCAGAGTGTCAAAAAAGATTTCATTCCTTTGACTGTAACCCATTTGTAAAAGAGCTTTGTTTAATAAAACGGTTAATTTGTGAACTCTGCTTGCCATGTTTTTAATTCCCTCAGGACCGTGGTAAACTGCGTAAAACCCTGCCATGTCCGCAAGCAAAGCCTGAGCCGTGCAAATATTACTTGTAGCTCTTTCTCTTTTAATGTGTTGTTCCCTCATCTGCAGAGCCATTCTAAGAGCAGGTTTACCGAATTTATCGATCGAGACACCTATTATTCTGCCAGGCAACAATCTTTTGAATTCTTCTTTGGTAGCAAAGAAAGCTGCATGGGGACCGCCGTAACCCATTGGTACCCCGAACCTTTGTGAATTACCCAAAACGGCATCCGCGCCTATTTCCCCCGGAGGAGTTAAAATAGCAAGAGCAAGTAAATCCGTAGCTACGCCAATAAAAATATTTTTACCCTTTGCTTCCTCAAACAATTTTGAAAAATCGTTTACTTCACCGCTGTCGTCGGGATATTGAACAATGAGACCGAAAACATCCTCTGTCAATTCAAATTCCTTAAGAGGAACAACCTTTAAATTAATATTTTGAGGTTCGGCTCTACTTTTCAAAACGGCTATTGTTTGCGGAAATGTTTCTTCCGCCACGAGGAAAGTGTTTGCGTTTTTTTTCGCACCTTTCCTTGCCGAATAAAACATGTGCATTGCCTCAGCGGCGGCAGTACCTTCGTCCAAGAGAGAAGCGTTTGCCAACGGTAAAGCGGTTAAATCCGAAACCATTGTTTGAAAATTCAGCATTGCCTCCATTCTGCCTTGAGATATTTCCGCCTGGTAGGGAGTGTAAGATGTGTACCAGCCCGGGTTCTCAAGCACATTCCGAATAATTACAGACGGTGTAATTGTAGGATGGTAACCCATTCCAATGTAGGATTTGTAAATTTTGTTACGGCTTGCCAAATATTTAATTTCATTTAAAAAATCATATTCCGAAATGCCTTCTTTTAAATCAAGGTCATTTTTTAGCCTAATATTTTCAGGAATAGTTTTCGAAATCATCTCATCAATTGATTTAACACCTACTTCTGCAAGCATTTTCTCAATGTCTTTTTCACGCGGCCCAATATGACGATTTGCAAATTTTTCGGTAATTTCTAATTCTTTCATTTCATCTCCATCGCATCATTAAGAAAAATTTTCAGAACTGAAATATAATTAAAATCGGTGAATTTAATTTTTGAGGAAACGAATTACAAAGAGGGAAAATCGGATTATTTATTCCTAACAGGGTACAAATTCAAATTAGGTGGTGAAAAATAAGAAATAAGAAACGAGAAACAAGAAATGATTAAACGTGAGACGCCCGCCTTCGTCTGCGTTGAGCTTGCCTGTCCCGCATTTGCGGGGACTACGTCGTGACAAGCAAGAGGTAAGACGAAAGGAGTTAGGTTTATTATTATCAAATAGAGAACCTTGCATAAATGGATGATTGGATGAGTGGATGCATGGATGATTGGATTATCCGCCTTTCCCCGCATTCTGCAGGGTTCGTAGCGACAAGTTGAATGGTGAATTGTAAATGGTGAAGGGGTCGTTGGAATGTTGGAATAATGGAATGTTGGATTAGTCAACATTGACGTTGACTTTAGTTCCATTGCCGTTGACTTTAGTCAACGGGCCTGAAAAAAGAAACAATGTTTTTTGGCTCCATCCACATTTCTCTTTCATTCGTTGTTAGAACAATGAGGTTAAAGCCCTGTAAAGCTTGTTGTCTTTTTCAACCGTCGGATGAATCCGACGGCAATGCCGGCTAAGACAGATGGGAATGATGTTTTGTTTTTTTCACTGTCATTTCAACTTAACGAATCGGTGCCTGTCCTGCTTTAGCGTACTCAACAACTTTCAACATTATTTCATCAATGAACATCCATCTATCCATTTATCCACTCATCCAAAATCTTGTCGGGAGGAGAATTAACGAATGATCCGCCTTCCCTCTCGCTGCGCTCGAGCTACGTCGCGACAAGTCCGACTTCTCCTTCGCTTAGCTTGGCTTCGTCGCGACAAGTTGAATGGTGAATTGTAAATGGTGAAGGGGTCGTTGGAATGTTGGAATAATGGAATGTTGGATTAGTCAACATTGACGTTGACTTTAGTTCCATTGCC
>WFQV01000067.1 GCA_015486905.1 Melioribacteraceae bacterium
ATTCAAAGTCATTTTCTCTTTGCTAATCTTTGATTCGATTACTCAAATAATTACTTTTGTGCTTTAAAAAAGAAATTTAAGTCAAACAGATGAAGATATTAGTTACCGGCGGAGCCGGATTCTTAGGCATTAATTTAATAAGGTATTTGCTTGCAAAGGGACACACTATTGTTTCTCTCGACATTGCCGATTTTAATTATCCCGAAAAGGATGAAATAATTGAAATAAAGGGTGACATTCGTAACCGTGAGACCGTCCGCAAAGCAATGGATGGCGTAACGCAGGTTGTGCACACTGCAATGGCTTTACCCCTTTACAACGAGGAAGACATTTTAACAACGGGCATTGAAGGCACCCGTATTCTTTTGGAAGAAGCACAAAAAGCCGGTGTTGAAAGATTTGTTCACATTTCATCAACGGCTGTTTACGGCATTCCCGACCACCACCCGCTATATGAAGACGACAAACTCGACGGTGTAGGTCCTTACGGAAAAGCAAAGGTGAAAGCAGAGGAAATCTGCGGGGAATTCAGAGCTCAAGGAATGTGCGTGCCTGTTATTAGACCCAAGTCCTTCATCGGTCCCGAACGTCTCGGGGTTTTTGCCCTCCTCTACGATTGGGCTTACACGGGTCACAACTTCCCAATGATTGGCAAAGGAAATAACCGCTACCAGCTTTTGGATGTCGAGGATTTGTGCGAAGCAATTCACAGAGTAATGATTTGGGATAAAAATCTTGTCAACGACACATTCAACATCGGAGCAAAAGAATTTACTACCATGCGGGAAGATTATCAAGCCGTGCTCGACTATGCAGGCTACGGTAAAAAGATTGTTTCACTTCCCGAAAAGCCAGTAATATTGACGTTGGAAATACTTGAAAAATTTCATCTCTCACCCCTTTACAAATGGGTTTACAAAACCGCATCCAAAGATTCGTTCGTAGCAATAGATAAAGCCGAGAAGGCATTCGGGTTTAATCCGAAATATTCTAACAAAGATGCGTTGATTAGAAATTTCAAGTGGTACATCGACAATATCGAAAAGTTCAAAGAGGCATCGGGCGTTTCCCACCGTGTGCCTTGGAAACAAGGAATGCTTGCAGCTGCCAAGTTGTTTTTCTAATCTCGGAAATAATCTAAAGTGAAAAACAGCAATCTTCTAAAGCAAATCCTTTTCCCGCATGAACACGGTTCGTGGGGGCTAACGTTGGAACCATTAATATTGGGTTTGCTGATTGCTTTTTCACCAAACGGTTTATTCTTGGCGCTGGCTTCTTTTTTGTTTTTCTTAGCTCACCAACCCGTAAGGATTTTCTTTGGAAACAACAAATCTTTTCGTAACCAGGCGGCTCTAATCGGAATGCTATATTTGGCTATTGCCGCTGTCTGTTTGATTTTTTCCTTTAATAACAGTGCTATTTTAAATTTTGTACCCTTCGTTTTTGCGCTTCTTTTAATGTCTGTTTTTCTGATTGTGGAATTAACAATTTCAAGGAGTGATTTCGGCGCAAGGTTGATTGCTCCGATTGCAATTGATTTAATTGCCGTTTCAATTGTTTTAATCGGTGGAATGAATTTATTTAATACCCTTTCTTTCTTTGTAATTATTGCTGCCCGCTCAGTACAAAGCTCTTTCTACGTCCACGAACAGTTGAAAAGATTTAAAAAGAAAGAGTTTAAAACTGGCTATGTTTATTTAACGGGAATGTTGTTTCTATTGTTTGTCTTTTATTTTGCGCTTAAAGGTTCTGCACCTCATTTGGCAATCGTAGCGGTTTTAATTTTGATTTTTCGCTCTGTGTGGGGATTTGAGAGTAAACAAAAATTTTCGGTTCGACAAATTGGGATTCTTGAATTTGTTTACGGAATTTCTTTCGTTGCAATTACAGCTGCCGGTTACTTGCTCGGAGTTTAAAATCAACCAGAGAACATTTTTTTAGTCTTAAGTGACGAGTCTTAAGTTACCGGCGTTCAGAATAGCCACGAATGCACGAATGAATTAGCTAATACTTGTAGAGCGGATTGGTTTCCGACCCCGTAGGTTGGGGGGGGGTACAATCTGCAAAAAAAACATATTTTTCCACGCAAAGAGCGCAAAGGAATGTCACAAAGAGCACAAAGTCAGTTTTAAATAACCAGCCTCCGTAAAAGCCGCGAATGCGCGAATTTTATTCAACCAATAACTAAGAACAATATAATTACGAGTGACGAGTACTCGAATGGCTTCAGATTTCTTACGTCTTACTTCTCGCGTCTTGCGATTGACAATTGATAGGACGCTGATTGGATAGAACACGGATGACACGGATTGTTGCAGGATTTTCACGGAGGGAATGGGACGCTGATTTTCATGATG
>WFQV01000068.1 GCA_015486905.1 Melioribacteraceae bacterium
CCATCCAATCATCCAATCATCCATTTGTCCCATTGAACCTCTAAACTTCTAAACCGCCGAAGGCGAACTAAACTCCTAAACTAAGACTGAATGAATTACGATTGACGAGTAGTAAGTCTTAAGTGACGAGTCTTAAGTCATAAGTAATCAGTGTTCAGAAATCAGTTAACAGACTTTTGGAAATAACTTCAATTCCCCAAATTTTTCTACCACAATGAATGACGTCACGACTGTCCCGCCAACGGCGGGACCAATGTCGGGACTAATATTAAATTTTCTGATTTCATTTTCCCTCAAAAATATTTAATAATTATATTATTATATTAATTTTCAAATTTAAATAAATTACGGAGTTCATTTAATATGCGATTAAAATATTTTGTAATAATTCTTTTAATGTCAGTTGTAACAAAGGCACAACTAACTTGGGAACCTAATTTCGTAACGGACAAAGACTCAATAAAAATAACATACGACGCCACACAGGGCAACGGTGCGCTGGTAAATGTTTTCCCCGTTTATTTCCACACGGGCGTAATTACAGACCAAAGCACCTCGCCTACCGATTGGAGATACGTCGTTACCAAATGGGGCTCAAGCAACTCGAAGTACCAAATGGATTATTTGGGCAACAATAAATGGCAATTGAAAATTCAAAATATCCGGCAGTACTACGGCGTGCACGAGGGGGAAGAAATTTTAAAATTAGCTTTTGTATTCCGCAACTCGGACGGCACCAAAGTGGGCCGTGCCTCTGACGGCAGCGATATGTTTATCCCTCTCTCCAAAGCAGGGTTGAACGTTGCTATTGTTGAACCCTCGGAGGAACCTTTATTCTTAGAACTTGGTGCATCCCTTCATATTTTAGCCGTCAGCCAGGCTTCTTCAAATCTCTATCTCTATTTGGACGATTCACTGTTAACCTCCACAACAAGCGATACAATAGAAGCAACGGTTACGGCAAACTCTTACGGCAAGAGGAGAATAATTGCCGTTGCGAAAGATTCACAAGGCAACCAGGCAGCCGATTCTACTTATTATGTAGTACACGGACAACCGCCGGTGGAAGCTCTGCCGGCAGGAATTGAAGATGGAATTAATTACATTGACAATTCTACTGTGACCCTCTCTCTCTTTGCGCCGAAGAAAAAATTTGTTTACGTAATAGGAGATTTTAACAATTGGGAAGTTGATCCTGCATTCGAAATGAAGAAAACTCCCGACGGTGAACACTATTGGCTTACAATCTCAAATTTAAAACCGAAAGTCGAGTATGCATTCCAATATTTCGTTGATGCAAAAATACGCATCGCCGACCCTTACTGCGACAAAATATTAGACCCGTGGAACGACAAGTACATCGATAGTTTGACTTACCCGCATCTGAAGCCCTACCCGCTTGGCAAAACCAACGAAGCTGTGTCGGTATTGGAAACAGGACAGGAACCTTTTAATTGGACTGACTCTGATTTTAAAAGACCTCCGAAATCAAAGTTGGTTGTTTACGAATTACTAATTCGGGACTTTTTAAAAGACCACAATTACCAAACTTTAACAGACACACTTGACTATTTTAAAAGACTCGGTGTTAATGCAATAGAGCTAATGCCGATAATGGAGTTCGAGGGTAATTTGAGCTGGGGTTACAATACATCATTTCTGTTTGCGCCCGACAAATATTACGGTACAAAAAAAGCATTAAAAACTTTCGTGAACGAAGCTCACAAAAAAGGAATAGCCGTTATCTTGGACATTGTATTGGACCACGCATTCGGGCAGTCACCTTTCGTTAGACTTTACAGCTTGGGGCGTTACGGACCGCCCTCGGCGGACAACCCGTGGCTTAACCCGGATATGAACCCTAACGAAGCAGGTTACCAGGGACCTCACCCTTACGGCGTGGGTTACGACTTCAACCACGAAAGCAAATACACACAAGCGCTTGTGGACAGAGTAAACCGCTATTGGATTGAAGAATTTCACGCAGACGGCTACCGTTACGATTTGTCGAAGGGCTTTACGCAAACTTACTCCGGAGATGACGTTAACAAATGGGGAGAGTACGATGC
>WFQV01000069.1 GCA_015486905.1 Melioribacteraceae bacterium
AAATAACGACATTGATAAATAAAGTAAAATACGAAGCCGGCTATTATGAAGTAATATTTGATGGAAGCAAATATAGTAGCGGAGTATATTTTTACAGTATTGAAGCCGGGAAATATCATGCTGTAAAGAAGATGCTGTTGTTGAAATAGTATCATATCGCGGCATGCCGCAATTAAGAATTAAAAATTAAGAACCTGCCTACCGGCAGGCAGGTGAAGAATTATGCTTCGGACTTAAAGATTAGAGAATTTTAAAAACTTTCCCGAATTTTTTCAAATGAAAATGTGGGAATGTTTGTCTTTAATTTCTTGACAAAAAAACAAGGATTTAGATTGTAATACTATACGACGAAATATATTAGTTATTTAAAAATTACAACTCGATTTATCATTGGGAAGGGAGGTGTCTAAAAAGTAAGCCTGTCATTTTGCATGCTGATTTATCGGGGTGAGAAATCTTTGAAAACATTGTGAAACCTGCCTGACGGTAGGCATGACAGGCAGGTTGCCACTTAGTAGTGCAAAATGCGAGGAACAGTCAATCTGTGTGACATTGTTTTTAAGCATTTTACTGAATTGTTTGCTTCCCGTTTTCAACTCACAAGTCATCAACTCTAACGTCTCGCGTCTTGCGTCTAACGAAAAACATTTCTTATTTCTTGTTTCTTCTTTCTAATTTTTTTTCGCCACCGATTTTAAGCCTGTACCGAAATTTGTTACCGAAAAGATAACTATTATTGTATTACCTCCTGAGCTTTTTTATTCCCCGAATTATTTTTTTAAATTGTTTGAGTTTAATTTTAGATTGTTTGTACGTGGCAGCATCTACCTGCGTATGAGGCTTGTTATTTAAGAGATTTCTACTCCTAACCAAAAGGAGGTGGCTCATGTTTACCAAACTTGTTTTACCCGACATTCAAGAACTAATCGAACAAAAAGATTTAAAGTCGGTTAAAAATATTTTTCTCCAACTCCAACCCCAGGATATTTCCGATTTAATTAATAAGCTCGACAAAGATGTGGTTGAACTTGTTTTCAGATTGGTACCTAAGGATAAAACAGCTGACGTGTTCGCCGAATTGGAGCCCTCATTACAGGAATTTGTTTTAAAACATTTCGTCGATAGTGAAATTAAAAGTCTGCTTTCCGAGTTAGACCCGGACGACAGGACCGAACTTTTTGAGGATATGCCGGGAATATTTACACAAAAACTAATTAGTTACCTTTCGCAGGAAGATAGAAAAGAAGCACTCGAATTATTAGGCTTCCCGGAAGATAGTGTAGGACGCCTGATGACACCGGATTATGTCGCGGTAAAGTCCGATTGGACAATAGCATGGGAAGTTTACTCCCGATTTTACTAACAAAATTAAAACTTGACCCCGCGGTAATTAGTAGTCCTTTGCTTACGACGGTAGTGGACTCTACCGGTTTGCTTATTTATTTTACCCTTGCGGGATTTGTATTTCACTTGTCTTAAGGCACTGTAAATGACCTCGAATAAAAAGAAGAATACTGCAATAAAAGAATTATTCCCGGAGAGGGGGAGCCGGAATAAAAGGCTGTTCATTGATTTCATAATTAAAGAATGGCTGCTTTTTGCTTCGGCAATAGGCTTTTTAATTACTTCAATTTATTTTAGGAATATTCCGAAAATTTCATCTGCCGAGCTCGAAGTAATTCTTATTATTACGGTTCTGTTTATTACCGTAAAAGGAATTGAAAAAAGTGGAATAATTCTTACTCTTGCAAGGAAAATTGAAGCAGGTAAGTTCGTAGGATTAAAACTTATTATCACAACTTTTTTCCTTTCAATGCTGATTACCAACGATGTTTCTTTAATTATTATTGTTCCCCTTACGCTTTTAATAGAAAGCAAGCGGAAAGATGTTTTAATAATTCTCGAAGCACTTGCAGCAAATGCCGGTTCGGCTTTTACTCCTTTGGGGAATCCGCAGAACCTCTTTATCTACTGGTTCTACGGCGTGTCGCCTAAGAATTTTATCGGTGCTATTTGGATCTTCTCCCTTTCCTTTTTGATAATTTTGATTTTGCTTTCAATATTTCTTAAGACTAACGAAGTAATTCCCGTAAATAAAGCAAAAGGTGTTGACAAGCACGGTAAGGTTTACGTTTCCTTTTTCTTATTAATTTTGACCGTTGTATTGCGACTGTTGCCTTTATGGATAGTTGGCATTGTGCCTTTTTATTCTTTGATTTTGGACAGAAGAAGTTTAAAAATCGACTATGGTTTAATATTTACTTTCTTGTTTTTCTTCTTGCTGGCGGGGAACTTAAAACTTCTTTTTAATTCGAACCTTGAAAATTCGGGGCATGTTTTTATCCTCTCGGCTTTTGTAAGTCAAATGATTAGCAATGTCCCTGCAACATTGTTGCTTGCTAAGTTCACGGATAAATGGCAGGCGCTGCTGTGGGGAGCTAATGTGGGAGGCTTCGGAAATATTATTGGCTCATTGGCTAATTTAATTGCTTACAAATTTTTTATTTCCGCCAAAGGTGAAAAAAACATTCTTGCCTTCACTTTTAAATTTCTTGCTATCGGTTATTCTTTTTTCTTGGTAGGAATTCTTCTTTATTTTGTGTTTTATTAAGTGTACAAGTTTAAATTTGGTGGTAAAATAATTTTAGTTCTTCTTTTCATCTAAAACGTTTTGTCACGATTTTTTGATTTCCCGAGACGAGCCGGCCAAAAATCGCGCCAAAACTTTTATTTTTTTATTCGTCACACCCACGGGTTAAAACCCGTGGTTAGTGAGATGTACCACGCCAAGGTGGGGTAAACCCCGTTGGAGCTAAAAATAAACTTGAACCCCTTCAGTGTTCGGATTTCAGAGTTTGCACTTTGTCCTACAAACATTGAACTGCTTTGCGGTTTTTCCAAACACCTTTTTTCAGAAAGAATTAAAAGTTTTGTTTGATTGAAAAAAATGTCCTATCGCGGTAAACCGCAATTAATAATTATTATTCGGACTTAAAGATTAAATAATATTATAAACTTTCTCTAATTTTTTCAAACGGAAATGGAGAAATGTTTTTCTTTAATTTCTTGACAAAAAAAACACGTGTCCCGCTCTTTTGGCGAGAAGGATTTAAATAGTTTTAATCCTTGTTTTTACACTTAATTAGTTTTTTGAGAAATTTTAAAAACATTTCTGCGTTCATTATAAGACTACCATCAAAGCCTATTGAAGAGGTGGGAGAAATTTATAAAGCTGCAAATACCAAACCTACGCAACCAGCCGTTAAAAAATATGTAGTGTACCACTGATTTTTTAACTTATTTTTTTTAATAATTGAGCCCACTTAAAAAAGGTGATTATTACGCAAATTCAAAAATTTATAAACCGCTGAAGCGGTTACTGATGTCTCTAAGTTATTGCTAACCCCCGACTTAAGTCGGGGGTTAATATAATACTTATTGTACATTGTAACCGTTTCAACGGTTTTTAGCCCTTTCTTTAGTGGACTAATAATTTATTTTCCTATTTTGCCAACTTGGGTTAATGAATGGCTGCTTCTTACCTCGTAGATTGGAATTTTAATTACAAAAGCCGCACCGTTTTTGTGATTGGTAGAGAGATTATTAAACAGCTGTCCTTACGCTATTATTTTAGAAGAAGCATTTTCTTTGTTTCCGTAAAATTGTCACTTTGTAATCTGTAAAAATAAATCCCACTCGGTAAATTTTTCGGATTAAATTGCACGGAATAATTCCCGGGCTTTTGCGCTTTGTTTACGAGAGTAGCTATCTGCCGGCCTAAAATGTCGTAAACAGTCAAGCGCACGTTTGTAGGGGATGCCCCCGCATTCTGTGGGGTTGCGTCCCCTACAGCAGGAATTGAATATTTAATTGTTGTTGTCGGGGCGCTTCTCCCGCCGCGGGCGGGAAAAGGATTCGGATAATTCTGCATTAAGTCGAATCTTTGAGGAAGAGTTCCTTCCTTCTCCGCTTTGGTCGTACTCTTTTTAAATTCTAAAAAGTTAACGTTAAATCCGCCGAAGAAAAACCTCGCAACCAATTCATGTTTTCCCGCCGGTAAGTAAACATTCCTGTAAACAAGCGTTTGCCAATTTTGCCATCCTCCTGTTATGGGCACGTCAATTAAATTTGTAAGCCCATTATTATCAAGCTGTAACTGAATTTTACCTCCACTCTGAGCGGCAGCTATTCTAAAATAGACATCGTAAGTTCCGGATTTTATAATGTTTACTGAAAATTTCAACCAATCTCCGTTGTCAATCCACCCAACGTTGTAACCGTTAGTAATTTTGTCGGAACATTTTTCAATATCCACGCCGTCGTTTCTGAAGGAATAACCGCTGTTGTAAGCTCCATTTCCCGTGTTCTCATAAACTTTATCGTGGTAAGCTTTGTTGTGCAGCCCGTAATCATATTCAGTAGCATAAATTCTGCCAGGTATTACGTTCTCATTAAAAGGTCGGTTAGAATCATCGTACGGAAGCCTCATCATTGCATCGAGTACATCCTTGTTTACTTTACAATGTTTGATATTTAAATTTTCTGCCTGAAGACGGAGCGCAGTTATTGCGAAATCCTTTGAAGGCTTACTACGATGACCATTCCAATAATCGAGTAATTGCTGGAATTGAGGAGCAATTGGAACGGATAAAATTGAAGATATGCTTTCGAATTTTTTGTAAGTCCACCAATGCCAACCAACTTTCTTATTGTTCAAAAGGGAAATAAATTCAGTGAACCAGGCATTGGAATTTTCGCCGGATTCACTCATCCATAGCGGAACGCTATAATTATCCCTGATAGTAGTATAAGCGGAAATAGAGCTTTCGGTAACTTCGCTCCAATATTTGTGGAATGAATAACACATATTGAAATCCCACGGAGGTGTCAAACCGCTCAAATCGGTAGCATAGTGGTTCCCTTCAATAAAAATAATATGAGATGAATCGGATTCACGAATGGCTTTAGTGATGTTAATGAAAAGTTGTCTTAGAGGTGAATTGTTCGCCCCCAGGTCCCAATTGGTTTCATTAAGCAATTCGTAGCCGCCAATTGTCGGTTCGTTTTTGTAGCGTTGTGCGATGTGCCGCCACAAATCTATTGTTCTTAATTTATTATCGTTGCTTTCCCAGAGAGAAGGGTAATTAGGGTCATAATCGCTAATGTTGCCGGAATTCTGTCCGCCTGGAGCTGCGTGTAAATCAAGTATCAGATACATATTGTGAGGTTTACACCAGGAAATCAAGCTGTCGATTATGGCAAATCCTTTTTCAATGTAAACGTAAGGCGTGTCGCGGGGGGTCATCAACTCGTAATGCATAGGCAGTCTGATTGAATTAAATCCCCAGGCGTTTAATGAGTCGATATCTTCCCGCGTCACAAAATTTTTCCTGTATTCATCGAAAAATTTTTCAGTTTCCTCTGTGCCAATTAAATCACGGATTTTGTTTTTTATTTCAGTAGGAGAATTAGCAAAGCCGGACATATTTAGCATGTAACCTTCGGGGACCAGATATCCCCCAAGTCCAATGCCTTTAAAAAGAAATTCATTGCCGGATTCGTCGACTATTTTGCCTGCTTTTGTTTTTAGAAAACCTTGCGCACATAAGTACTGGGGGATTACTAATATCAAAATGAAAGTAAATTTTTTCATTTTTTTAACCCGAGTTTTTTAGACATTCTATAATAATTCGGAGGTGCTACCCCCAGTTTTTCAGCAGCTTCCGCATCGGAATTTGAGTGCTCTCTTACGAATTTAAAATAATTGTATTTGATTTCTTTTTCAAAAACATTCCATGGCTTAATATTGGCCGGATCGAAAGCAAATGGATTTTGTGAATTAGACCGCAATTCAATTGGAATAAATGCTTTTTCTACTACCGAAAGGTCGATTGTTTTTTGACCGAAAAATAGAGTTCTCTGAATGATATTTTTTAATTCTCTTACGTTCCCCGGCCAGTTATATTCTGTTAGCCTTTGTAATGCTTCGTCGGTTATTGGGGGTGTTTCTATTCCCATTTGAAAGCTATATTGTTTTAAGAAATACCGGGTCAATAAAGGGATATCATCTCTTCTTTCTCTAAGCGGACGCAATCTAATTAACAAAACATTTAAGCGATAATAAAGGTCCTCCCGAAAGTTTCCATTACGGACTTCTTCCCTTAAGTCTTTATTTGTAGCGGCTATTATTCTAACATTTACTTTCAATGTTGAGGTTCTGCCGATTTTGTCAATTTCTCCTTCCTGAATTACCCTCAAGAGTTTCACCTGCGCGCTTTGTGACAGCTCGGCTATTTCATCTAAAAATATTGTGCCTTTGTCGGCAATTTCAAACAACCCTTTTTTTCGATTACTTGCGCCTGTAAAGGAACCTTTCTCGTAGCCAAACAACTCGCTCTCAATCAACTCGTTAGGTAAACTTCCGCAATTGATTGGAATGAATTTCTCGTATTTACGGGAGCTTTTGTAGTGGATATTATAAGCTACCAGCTCTTTCCCGGTACCCGAGGCTCCGGTAATTAAAACTGTAGCGTCGGTTTTTGCAATCCGTTCTATCTGGTTTTTAACCTCTTCCATTTCTTGAGAAGCAGAAACAATTTTTTTCTGTTCCAAAATTTGTTGAATTTGCTTATTCAGGGATCTGTTGGATTTGTTTTTTTGCTCTTCTAATTTTTTCCTTTCATATGCATTAAAAATACTTATAATGAAATCCGTTGGTTGGTAAATATAATCCTCGATATCATTAGGATATTTAGTACAATACCAGAAAGCGCCGGAGTCAATGAGTTTTCTTGCGAAAACCAAATCGGTAATATCCATGGTGAGCTTCGTTATTACAATGATTTGTAAAGTGGACTCAATTGATTTAATTTTTTGAATTAATTCTACGCCCTTTAATTTGCCCGCTATTTGATAGTCCATTATTATTACATCGTAATCCTTAGGGTAGTGGGTTAAAGTTTCCAAGGCTGCATTCCCGTTGGAAACGACTTTACAAATTTTGATTTTATCTTTAAAAAATTTAAGTGTATTTTCCACTCGCATTACGTCAAAGCTTTCATCTTCGATTAAAAGAATTCTTATTAAATTATCTTTCATTTTTCCCTTCGTTACTTATTTTTTTATTTTGATGAATTGTAATAATAAATCTGCACCCTTTTTCTAAATTTTCAGCTTTAAGTTGCCAACCGCATTTCCCAACCGCCATTTCGAATGCAATGTAACAGCCGTACCCGGAAGGCCTTTCTACAACGTCTTTGGTAGTTACGTTTTCATAAAATATTTTTTGTACTCCTTTTTCGTCCTTTTCCAGTAATGTTGGTAGAATTCCTTCCCCATTGTCTTGAATTATTATCAGCGCGTTCCCATTTTTTTCGTCGTATTTTGTTGAAATTTTTATTTCCAAATCCCAGTCGGGAGAATGGTCAATACTATTTTGTATTAAAGGCTCAATTATTTCCCAAATGATAAATTCATTAATGTGAACCCTTGGGAAATAGGGGTCTAAATCCAAACTAAATTTAATGCCAGGAATTTTTGTTGTGGTTCTTAAAAATATATTCTCGATAATAAACCTGATTGTCTCGTTGATGTCCGTTGTAAAAATAGGATTCCTAATAGTTTGAATTGGGATGTCGTACCACTTCATATCGTAAATTGCCCGGGCCACAAAATTAGAGTACTTAATTATTTTATCTTTCGTTTGCGATATATTGTTTTTATTTAATTTTTTTAAATCCTCTTTAATAAATCCCATTACCTTTTCAGCTTTATGGTGAGTATGGTAAATGCGTTTGGTGAAAATAGATTCTTTTTGATGTTCTACTTCAAATTTTAACCTTTCTTGCTGTTCTTTGAATAGTTTTTGTTGTGCTTTATCCCTTTCTACAACGGTGTAACTTGTTAAATAATACATTGTTAATAGTCCTAATAGAATAAAAGAAATAAAGAGCAAAGCTGTTTGGTTGTAATTTGAAATGAATTCGGAGGCAATGGAGGAAAAATCGGGGCTGCTTTCCATGTAAAAAGCACCCAATAATTCTCCGTGGGGAGTGAAAGGTACCAAAATATCGAAATATTTATCATTGGAAAGTTTGCTAAAAATCATTTCGCTCTTTTTTACATTAGAGTAATTTTTTTTGAAAATCCTTACGGCATTGGGGTGCTTTTGATTAGATGTTTTTTTTATTGGTAATCCTTTTAGAAAATTAAATAGTTCTTCTCCGGAATCTATCGATAAGACTGAATCTCCTTGTTGAAAAACCAAACATAAATCCTTAATGTTCTTATCCAGCATCTGTTGACTTAAAATAATATTGAACGATTGAATAATTTTTTTCTTTACCGGAGTGGTAATTTGTTCGTAATTGTCAATACTTTCAGCAAGTAATTCCAACGAAGTGCTATTGGTATTTGCTAAAAGTTCGGCAAAGTATTGACGATACCATTGTTGAGTGCCTTTTAATAAATTGTGAACAGATAACCTCTGTATTATTACGGAAATAAAGATAAAAAGAATTAGCATAGCAACTAAAGCAGTTACATGCTTAATATTCAGCCAATGTTTGATAATTGATTTATTTTCTATTCCATCTGTCAATTAGAGCTCCTCAGCTTTTCAATATCTTTTTGTGTTTTACGCAAAGCCATGTCCACAGATATTTCCCCTGCAATAGCTCTTCGTAAATAATGAGTAAGTATATCCGAAATTCGAGTATAGTTGGTTAATTGTGGTCTAAAAATTCCTTCCTTAAGAATTTCGCGATTAAATTTTAGCGATTTATGTGCTGAATTGAAAACGGAATCCTGATAAACAGATTTCATTACCGGTAGATAGGAACCCAAAGCGTACAAAATTTTCTGGGAATTTTCTTTTAGCACAAACTTCATAAATTTAATTGCCGCTTTTTTATGCCGGCTGGATTTTGCCAGCATCATTACCCATCCTCCTATTGTACTGCATGGTCTGTGGTTTTTTAAATGTGGTAATCTTGCCAAACCAAAATACTTTTCCTTGTTTGAACTTTTATTCAGATTTTTTGTGTCCTTAGAAAAGCTTTGCCAACCCCTTAAGAAAAGGCCGTCTTTCTTAATGAAATAATTGTAAGTGTCTTTTTCCCTAAAATTAATAATTTCCGGAGGCGAAATTTTGTATTTATTTACTAAATCCACCAAAAATTTTGAAGCTTTTTTAGCAGCTTTATCCGTAAAATCAATTTTATTGGCGAAAAAATTCGAATCTTCACTCCATAATAGTTCATTAAGTGAACAGGTTAGCCCTTCATACTCGTCTGCTGGAAAAATGTAATAATTTCTCCCAAATTTTGATTTTAGAGCTAAGCTAATAAATTTTTCCCATGACATTGAGTTTTTTAGTTCTTTCTCCAACTCATTGTTACGAGAAATTTTTTTTAACAAATCCTTTCGGTAAAAAAGTATGCTTACATCAAGGTACAATGGTATGCCGTAAATATGATTTCCTATTTTAATTGTCTTTCGAGCCTGTGGGATTAATTTTTTTATTTCTTCTTGCGAAAAATATTTATCTAATTGTTCAGACCATTTGGAAAATCTCTTAACCCAAATTAAATCTGCAGAAAAAATATCGATATCATTTAACTTACTTTTTAAAGCTCTTATTAAAATTTCTTTCCTTTCGTTTGTGCTGAATTTATAAAATGGAAGGTCAATTGGGACAACTTTAATTTTATTTTTGTTGGCTTTATTAAAATTCTCAATAATTTTTAAATGCGCCTTTGAAATATTGTCCACAAATTTTATTACAACCTCTTTTTCGGATGTTGATTGCCTGAAGCGGGGGAAAAAGAGTAAAACAAGCAGTATCCCAC
>WFQV01000070.1 GCA_015486905.1 Melioribacteraceae bacterium
ACTATTATTATTGTGTCAACTTTTTTCAGGACAGGACACTCTTCTCTGTTATCTATTATCGTTTTTATTTTACCACAAACACCTTTGCAACATCGATAAGCAAAGAGGGATTATTAATCAAAGCGGTTTTAAATAGATTACCGAGAGTTCTTTTTTCCAATGGTACTTTGTTAAACGACCTTGCAATTGCATTGAACTTTTCGTCGGAGAAATTGTAAATGCCGTCTTTTAATCTGTTGAAAATTCCGTGCCTTTTGCCGAGTCTTTTTTCCCACTCCTCTTCGTACTTAAAAATAAACTCAAGGTCGTTTTCTTTTACCGCTTGCCCTGCAATTTTACCAGCTAACTTTCCGCCGATCATTCCGCTTATTATTCCCCCGCCGGAGAGAGGATTAACTTGTCGAGCGGCATCGCCAACCAGCATTAAACCGGGTGCAGTTATTTTTTTTAATGTAACCGTGCAGGGAACTCCGCCAGCCACTTGAGTTAATATTGCTGCATCGGGATAATGCTTTTGGAGGAAACTATCCAGGAACGAGATAGCCGAACGTTTCTTTCCCACATTCCCTGAAATGCCGAGCCCGATGTTAGCCGAACCGTTACCCTTAGGGAAAATCCAAAGGTAACCTTCCGGTGCGTATTCTCGGCCGAAGTAAAAGTAACAAGTATCTTGCTGAATATTGTTAATTCCGGCAGCAGTAATTTGAACGGAGCTTTCCATTGCGCGGAAGTCAACCACAGTCTGCAATCCTGCCCATCGTCCGACCCTTGATTCCACTCCGTCAGCACCAATTACAATCTTTGCGCGGATTTTTTTCTCGATGCCGGAGTGAATAAATTTCACACCCGCAACTTTCCCGTCTTCAAAAATCAATCCGTGAACGTAAGCGCGGGTAAGAACTTCAGCTCCTAATTTTGCCGCTTCTTTGGCAAGTGTGTAATCAAAAATTCTTCTTTCTAGGATAAGTCCTTCTTCTTCGAGGGGCAGAATAACTTCCTCGCCGTTGGGAGCAATCATATTGAATTTATGGATATGAGCGGAAATCCATTTTTCATCGGGAGTAATAAATTCTTCCACGCCTGCTTTGCTAACCGCTTCACCACATCTCACGGGATAACCTACGTCACGGTCTTTTTCCAAAACAATTACCGATACTCCCTGCTCGGCGGCAAACTTTGCTGCCGTTGTCCCTGCCGGGCCTGCACCTACTATTGCCACATCGTACTCAGTTCGCATTTTGAATCCCTTTGGTTTTTTCTTTGTTAAAAATCAATGCTTCGACGGGGCAGGACCAGACACACTTTGCACAGTTTGTACACAAACTTTCTATTATTGAAATCTCCGCCTCCTTCAGCTCAATTGCATCTTCGGGACAAACACCTACACAGCAACCGCAGAAATCACACTTGTTTGGAACCAACTCTATTAAAAGCAAAACGACTCCTCAAAAAAATTAATTCGGAAAAGATGAAGCAACTTTACGACATTAAGATTTATTTTAAACCGTCTTAGCAATTTCAAACTCCGGAAACTTTTTCAAAGGACATTCCGATCCAGTCGTTTTCGGTTAAAGTTTCCGATAATTTTAAATTATTTGCCGAGTACGCTTCTTTTATTTCTTCAGCGTCAGCAATTAGAACACCCGAAAGAATTAAATGTCCTCCGGTTTTGACTACACCAGCTAAATAGTTTTTAATTTCAAGTAAAACATTTTTATTAATATTTGCCAGCACCAAATCGAAATTGTTTTTCTCCACATCCGAGGCTTCCCCCAATAAAACCGTTACTTTATTTTGCACACCGTTACGTTCAACATTCTCCAGTCCGTTTTCATAGCACCATTCGTTGTTGTCGATTGCAATAGCGTTTTTAGCTCCCAGCTTAACCGCACAAATAGAAAGCACCGCCGTGCCGCTGCCTACGTCCAAAACTTCGGCTTCCGGTGTAATGTATTTTTCAAGTAATCTTAACGCCAAACGTGTTGTTTCGTGCTCACCCGTACCGAATGACATTTTCGGATCGATTTCCAAAACCACTTGTCCGGGCTTTGCTTTGTAATTCTTAAACGAAGGCTTAATTACAATTTTTTCCGAGACCTCAACCACGCTGAGATTTTTCTCCCACTCGGCGTTCCAATTTCTCTCCTTCAGAGAAAATTCTTCTACTTTAAAAAACTCAAGTAAATTTTCTTTCTTCAATCTCAACAAAACACGTTCCACATCTTTCAAACCAATTTTTGAATCCTCCTCGGCGTAAGCGTCAATATAGGTCTCATATTCGCTGATGCCGTTGATGTTCAAATCCCACAGCACTCCGGTAATTAAATCCGGCACGAAAGGTTTTGCCGTTATTCTGAAATCAAGGAATTTCTTCATCTGATTATTTTTTTAGCCACTAATTACACTAATTTTCACGAATATTTGTAAATCTGTAATCAAGTTAACTTTCCTTTCATCTGTTTATTTTTTTAGCCGCTAATTACGCGAATTTAGTCTTAAGTCTAAAGTCAGAAGCTTCGAGTTAAAAAATTAGCAGGGAAATAATTAGAAACGAGTCCCAATCTTAACCTCAATCTTAACCTTAACCTCAATCTCTAAACAAAAATAAAAGAACAATCATCCAACCTGTTGCGACGAAGACCGAGCGCAGCGAGGGCGAAGTCGGATCATCCATCCATTCATCCATTCATCCAATCATCCAATCATCCAACCATCAAATCAATTTACTCGTCACGCATTAATAATTCATCACCTGCCTACCGACAGGTTCATAAAATCGTTTCCTTCC
>WFQV01000071.1 GCA_015486905.1 Melioribacteraceae bacterium
CAATCATTACAAATCTGCGTCCTATTCCCTGTCTCCCGACAAGTGACATTCTCTGAAAAAAACCCTCCCCGAAAAGTCAGGGAGGGATGCTTTGCTGATGAAGCAAGTTAGGGAGGGATGCTACCGCCTTGTTCTTGCTCTTTGGCGGGATGCTCTATGTTGTGGGGTCGTTCTCCTATTAGAACTACGTGAATAACTTCTTCGTCTCGAATCCGAAAAAGATTCACTTCGGCTTGTTCTGCTTCTGCTCCTATTAACCTTCTCTGCTTTTTTATTGCTCGGCAGGGAATAATTTGGAACATATTTTCTATTTGTTTTCTTTTGATATCTGCTATTTAAGTGCGGAAGCTGCTTTCTGTAATAAATACGATTTCCTCTCTCGGGTGAATAAGTTCGTCTTTTGTCAATCCTTATTCTGCTGCGGTCTCCGGTACTTGTATTTGTCCGAACACTTCTACTCCTTACTTTTCTAATAGCAATTTTATCGATTGCAATTGAGGTACGCTCCGCCCTTTTAACATTAAATTTTCTGATTTTAGAAACTCTATTAATTTCCTCTCTATTAGGGCGGAAAACCGTTACAACGTTTCTACTGCGTAAATTGTTGTTTCTTAATGCCGTTCTTGATGAAATGACTCTGAGGTTTACCCTGTTAATTCTAAGTCCGCTTCGTCTCTGAACATAATTCCTTTCAACACCGTAATTAACTATTCTACCGTCACGATAATCGTAATTTGTGCGATACCTCGTTCTCGGGAAAAACGACTCCACTATATTGTAACCGATGAAATAATGTGAGACATTTACACCACAAAAGCGGCGGTAAGTAACAAAATGCCAATAATTAATTGACGCCCGCCAGCCGAAAGAAAAACGTATTCCGACGTTAATATCAAACGACGCGTAAGGAGGCAGCGGTGCCCAGCCGATGTAATCGTCATTGTAACGCCACTCAACCCAAGCAGGTGCCCACCTGTAACCGGGTACCCACACCCAGCCGTAATAATCGTCGTAAATCCAGCGACCGTAGTGGTAAGTGGCCCAACCGAAAGGTTCAAACGAATCCCAATACCAACCGTAATCCGTCCAGACCCATCTGCCAACCGAATAAGGTGACCAATCGTAGCTCACAACCGTCGGATGCCAAACAATTAAATCGTTATCCATTCTAAGCCACTCGCCGTATGGTTCTAAGGAGCGGTAAAAATAATTAAAAGTAATTTCCCCCTCGTAGTAAAAATTTCTTCCCTCGATATTCGAACCGAGAGAGAAGAAAAGAAGCAAAAAAACGAACATTATTTTTTTCATGTCTTTCTCCGAATTAAATTTTCTACTTCTTAAATACAATTTCCGTGCCGTAAAAAACGTTGAATCTTTAGTCATAACCTCAACTACTCAAAATCTATTGTCCACTCGAATAAACAGTATTGAAGGCTAATTGACTCAAACAGCTAAAAATTTAATTGAAAGAAAATTTAGGATTGTAATTAAATCACAACTTTTTTAACAGAAAATTATTAACTTAAATAAGAGAATTAATAAAAATGACAAAGGAGCATTAAATGAAAAAGGGTAACTTCTTCTTGAGCTTGGCAGTACTGATAATATTTATTTACGGTTGTTCCAATAAAAACGAAACGGAGAAAATAAAAATGCTAAAGGAAAAAATTTCTCAATTTGCTCCGACAAAAATAAAATACAACGAAAAATTGCTGGACAAAAGACAGAAAATTGTCGTTCAAAAACTTTACGAAGCTTCGAAATTAATAGACACTCTCTTTTTAAATCAGGTCTATTCGAAAAACGAAAAAATTCTAAAAGAATTACAAAGCGGTTCTTCACAGGAAGACAAATTAGCACTTAAATATTTTAAGATAATGTTCGGTCCCTTCGACAGACTAAATCATGACAAACCTTTTTGGGGGGATGAAGAAAAACCGCTCGGTGCAAACTTTTACCCCGAGGATATGACGAAATCGGAATTTGAAAATTGGATTAAAAAACACCCTGAAGATGAAAAATCCTTTACATCGGAGCGTACCGTTATCAGAAGAAAAGATTCGAACCTTGTGGCAATACCATACTCGGTCTTTTACAAGGATAAAACAAACAAAATTTCCGCTCTGTTAAAAGAAGCGGCAATGTACGCCGACAATCCCTCATTAAGAAAATATTTAAATTCCCGGGCGGACGCTTTTGTTTCAAACGATTACTTTCAAAGCGATATGGATTGGATGGATTTGAAAGATTACACAATTGAAGCTGTTATTGGGCCCTTTGAAGTTTACGAAGACGGACTTTTCAACTACAAGGCATCATTTGAATCATTCATTACTTTAGTTGATCCTACCGAATCCGCAAAGCTAAAAGTTTTCGGAAAATACTTAAAAGATATGGAAGCAAACCTACCCATCCCGGACAAATACAAAAATTTTAACCGTGGGAATGAGTCCCCCATAGTGGTAGCTCAAGAAGTTTACTGTGCCGGTGATGCCAAAGCCGGAGTTCAAACTTTAGCATTTAACCTGCCGAACGATGAACGAGTTCGTAAAGCTAAAGGCTCAAAGAAAGTTCTGTTAAAAAACATTCACGAAGCAAAATTTAAAAAGTTACTATTCCCGATTGCCGAGCGAGCACTCTCCGAAGAAAACCTTAACTATGTTACCTTCGAGGCATTTTTTAATCACACATTAATGCACGAAATTTCTCACGGCTTGGGGCCCGGCATTATCGTTAAAAACGGTCACAAAACGGAAGTTAAAAAAGAGTTGAAAGAGACCTACTCGACTTTGGAAGAATGCAAGGCGGATGTTTTGGGAATGTTAAATACGGTTTTCTTAATAAACAAGGGTCTGTACCCAAAATCCTTTGATAAGGATATTTACGCAACATTCCTTGCAGGGATTTTCCGCTCCGTAAGATTCGGAATTCATGAAGCTCACGGTGGCGGCAATGCAATCATTTACAACTATATGTTAAAAAATAATGGTTACCATTATGATGCCGCATTAAATAAAGTCAGCGTCAATTTCGATAAAGCACACGAAGTTTTAGAATCTTTAGCACATAAAATTTTACTGATTCAAGCCACCGGAGATTATCAAGCCGCAAAAGATTTGATTGCCAATTACGCTAATGAATCTCAATCAATGAAGAACATCGTCAAGACGCTTACAGATTTACCGGTGGATATTAAGCCGGTTTTTCAGATTGGCGAATAAACAGTAGTTTGTTTTTGGGTGATTGAGTCTAAAAAGCTTAATACTGTTATTGAGAGAAGTCCCGCCGTGGCAGGACGACGCGGGAACCTGCCTGACGCCTTTGTAGAAAATTATTTATCCACATCAATATTAAAGCTTCGTAGGGGCGGCACAAAAATTCACATTGTTCCACGCAAAGAGCGCAATGAATTTCCGCCAAGTACGCAAAGTCAATTGTCAGAAATCGGTTTTTCAGTCTTAGGCAAAGAGTAACAAACACTGTTCACTGTTAACCTTTTCCTACAATTAGTTATCTTCCGCCCAGTCCAAAAAATCTTCAATCCCAGCAAGAATTTTTTCCGCAATCTTTTCACGGAAATCATCATTTAATAATTTCATCTCGTCTTCAGGATTGGAGAGAAAAGCCGTTTCAACAAGTGCATTAGGCAACTCCGTGGGTGAATTCAACGTAAAATTGAATTTTCCGACATAGCCGTAGGGAGCCAAACCCGCCTCCAACATTCTGTGAAAAATAGCTTTCGCAAGAGGTGCAAATTGAATGTATTTGTAAAACGTTGCCGTACCTTTGGTTTTACGCGGATCGGTAGTTAAACCAATAGAATTAGCGTGAATGCTAATTAAAATATCTGCGTTCGATTTTAATACATTCTGCAGCCTTTTGGAATTGTAAATAAGCGTGTCCTTTGTTCTCGTTAAAATCACCTTTGCTCCTTCGTCTTCCAATAAAGCTTTCAAATGTTGAGCGATTGAAAAAGTGACGTATTTTTCCAATACGCCGGTTGAACCTTCGGCACCATGATTTCTGCCGCCATGCCCCGGATCGATTGCAAAAACGAGGTCTTCCAAATCCAAGCTGCGAGGCTTATGTTTAAGTGTAAAAACTAAATTGTTTCCCTGATAATTAATTGAATAGCCCCAGATAAAATTGTGCTTGGTTTTAATCGTTATTTGAAAATCTTCATCCGCTACTTGGGTGTAATTTACCGATTCTATTTCCTTTGCGGTGTTTTTAAAAACCAGCCAATTCGTGTTGGAGGATGCACCGTAAACATCGACAATAATTCTGGTCGGATTTAACTCCACACGAGAGCTGTAAGGAAGTTTGACGTGTAATCCGAGATTTACGTAATCGAGACTATCGTCGCCGTAAACACTCATCAAACCTGTAAGCGAAACTGCCGGAGAATAAAGGGAATCAATTTTAACAAGACTTTCGGGAATCCATGCAATTTTGTCTTTACACAAAAGCACTTTGTACTGCCCGTTGTTTTCCCCTATTATCCTTAATTTAATTCCAGGGTTAATAAATTCCAATTTAGCCCCGCCGAGCCGGTTTGTGCCCAAGCCGTAATTTAAATACGGTCTTTCGCCTGTTGTTACTCCCGTAAAAGGCAGTAAAGAAGGGATAATCTTTAATGAGTTGTTGAAATATTTTGTAATTTTTTTACCCGAAGAATCCGTAAGTGTAAAATAAATTTTATCTACAACTATACTGTCGCTGTCTTTTACTTTGTATCTACCAAAGTAAATTCCAGGGGTCGAATGCGGTTTTATTTTAATCAACTCGGTCATCGGAAATCTGTCTAAGAATTTTGCCTCCACTCCCGGAGTACCTTTAATTCTAAATGTTAGAATATCCCCCGTGTTAAGAATTAAATTTTTGTTCGGTAATCTCAGAGAGTTTTCAATTATCAAGCTGTCCGTTGTAGTGGGCTTTAGATGTGTAACTTTTTTAATAACCACAAAATTTTTAATTACCGTTTGTCCGTCAGGCGCTACGGAAGAAAGAGTAAAATCGTTTTCACCGTCATTAATATTTAACAAGCCTGCAAAGGCTCCGCTAGGGTAAACGTAAACCAAGCTATCGTTAAGAAATAGTTTGGCGTCGGGCAGTGTGCTTCCGGAAAGTCTGTAATGAGAAGAATAAGCAAGTACAGTGTCTGCTTCGGGAACTACAAGTAAAATAAAATTTTTCTTTTCGGATTGTTGTGCAAAAATCATATTTCCGAAAATCAAAAACAAAAACAAATAAAATATCTTTTTCATTTTACAAAGCCTTTAATTTAATTATTCAAATTAAGAAATATTCAATTTATGAACCGTTCAATATTTGTATGAATAAGGAATTAAAATTTTAATATTAGAACGAACATTTTTACCGTTTCTTTTTCCGGGTTTAAAACGCGTGTCGAGGATTGCAACCTCGGCAGCTTCATCACAGCCGTGCCCCAACCTTTGAATGACGTGCGTATCCCTAACATTACCAAATTCATCCACTGTAGTCAGTACAATTACATTCCCTTCCAATTTAAGCTGTTTAACTTTGTGAGGGACAACGAGGTTCTTTTCAATTGCCGCCACACCTCCGATTGGCTGCGGGCAAACGTCCGCATCACATGAGAGAAGTTTCACATGCAGAACAACTTTTTTAAAAGTTTGTACTTTCTTCTCCGCTTTTTTCGTTTCGGTTTTTTTAACGGGAGTCTGTCGAACAACTTTAACAACTTTTTCTTTAGGCTTCTCAATTGGCTGTGCTTTTTTTGTTTCTTCGGTTTGAGTAAGTTCATCCGCTTCAGGTATTTTTAACTTTGTCGGCGGATTGAAAGCGACGGTTTTTTCCCGCTTGGGTATCTTGAAATTTACCGTTAACGAGACCCAAGTTTTTACAACTTTACCTTTATTTTCAGCCGGTAAAAACTTTGTACTTTTAACGGCATCCACAGCCGCCTTCGTACAGCCTAATCCCAAGCCTTTCTCAACTTTCACTCCAACCACATCGCCTTTCTCGTTAACCGTAGCGACTAAAATTACTTTCCCTTCAAGTCCGTAAAGCAGAGCCTTTTTCGGATAGATTAATTTGCTCTGAATTGTCTCCATTCCACCGATAGGTTCGGGGCATCTTTCCGCGCCGCAAAGGAAATTGTTCTCTTTCTTTCTCCTTTCAAGTTGATTTACCGCACCCAAATAAAGTTTAATTGGGGGGACGTAATTTGAATCGTAACCCACCTCGACGGTTTTAACCAGGGCACCTTTCTCAAAACTCTTTACTTCCTTAAGTCCGCCGTTCGGATAGTAAAATTTGGTCAGCCCGTCTCGTATCCCGTTCTTAACATTAAACTCGGCTTTTAACAAACCATTCTCGTAAAAATAACGAACGGTGCCGTCAATCTTGCCGTCGTTGTAATAAACTTCCTTCTCTTTGTTACCATTGTGAAAGTACCAAGTGGAAAAGCCGTTCAATACGCCCTGCACGTAATTAAGCTCAGCTTTGATTTTACCATCGTTGTAATACAAATCCACCTTACCGTCCTGTGCTTTATTAAATGCCTGAGCACAGAGAAAGAAGAAAAAGAGTAGTTTCAATTTGGGAGTAATCATTAGTTTAGTGTTTCACGTAAAATTTAATTTTTAAGACAGAATTAGTTTTACAATAATTAACTGCAAATTTAATATTATTACAAATCACATAAAAAAATTAATCGCGATGACGAGAAAAACTCTTTTAATAATTGCATTACTTGCAGCTACGGTTTTTGCTCAAAAGAAAATCAAAGTTCAAAATTTATTTTCATCTTACACGCTTACATCCTCAAGGGCGCACTACAAAAAAGAATTACAAGAAAAAGCAAAAGAATTATTAACAAATAAAAATCTTTCAACAAAAGAAAAGATTTCAATTTTAGATGAAATTTCACTTATGTTCTTCCGCCCGCCGGGAATTTACAATTTTATTAGAAAATCATTAATCAATTTTCAAAGTAATCCACCGGAGTTTAATAATCATTTGTTGGAGGCATTAAAAGCTCTTTACCCTAATTCGTCAAAATTGTTAATTAAAAAAATCGCAAGGGAGACAAACGACATTTCGACCTTTGTTTACAGTGCTTGCGTCCTGATGCAATATCCGAAAAAATTTGAACTTGCATTAGTGGATTCTTTAATCCAAACGAAATTCCCTACCTCAAATAATTTGTTGTTAAAACTTTTCTTCAAAGAAATAAATTCCAAGCAGAATTCAATTAAGAAAGAACTCCCGCAAATATTTTCGTTTCCTTTTCAAAAAGGAAAGACAATCATTTTCTCTCTGCAAAGGAGGAATAGAAGTTTCCAGGGACTTACAATAATCCGTAAGCCGGACGGTAAATTCGTTAGGGACAGCAGCGGTAAAATCATTGCGGTACCACAGCTTGCTCTTTCGGCCGCAAATCTTCCCGGATATTTGAAAAACGGTAATACTCCACAAGGAATTTTTTCCATCGTTGGGTTTTACATCACGCAGAAAGAATCAATCGGACCAACACCAATTATTTTAACAAGAATTCCTTTTGGCAAATCTCCGGAAATTTTCTTTCACGGTCAAAACAAATACAAAACGTGGAACATTAAAGATTACGAGTTGCTCATACCTCAATCGTTAAAAAATTATCCGCCGATTTACGAAGCCTTTTACGCGGGCAAATTAGGACGAAGATTACTTGTAATGCACGGTTCAACAGATGACCTTAGTTTTTACAAAGGGAAAAAATATTTTCCCCTTACTCCCACCCGCGGCTGCCTCTCCACAATTGAAATCTGGAACGAACACGGCTATGTAATCAAAAGCGACCAAGCAAGATTGGCAAATGCGTTTTTTGAGACCTGTCAGCCGGAAGGTTTTCTTATAGTGCTCAACATTGATGATCAAAAGAAGCCGGTAACTTTGGACGAACTATTGCCTTTTATTCGAGAAGCGGAAAAAAGTTTACTTCAACACAAATAAGAGTTTTTTTAATGTAAACATTTAAGTTTACGGCAAAGCGGTAAACTCTGAACCATTAAATAAAATTTAACGCAGCATCCAAATCAAGCAAAATATCATTTTCATCTTCGAGTCCCACAGCAAGGCGGATTCCTCCGGGATCAATACCGTGACTTTTTAATTCATCGGGCGGAACAACGGAGTGCGTCATTGAAGCAGGATGCTCAATCAAAGTTCTGGTGTGCCCCAGACTAACAGCCAACGTCATTGTGTAAGCATTTTTAGCAATGAAGTTCATAAACTTTCGTCCGTTTTCCTTGCTTTCATCGGGGTTTTTACCTTTCACAATAAAATAAATCAAACTACCGGGCGCAAAGTTGCCGTTAAAATCTACCATCTGTTTTTTTGCAAGTTCGTAATATTTAAATGTTCTTAAACCGGGATAATTAACCCTCTCGATTTTAGGATGGTAATTTAAATATTCCGCAATTCGTTGAGACGTTTTAATCTGCCTCTTGAGTCTTACGGGCATTGAAGGTAATCCGTAAGTAAGAATAGACCAAGCGCTTCGAGTACTAAGCACCGCTCCGAAATCCTTTCGATAAAGAAGAAGAGCATTTTTAAACTCCCGCCTGCCTATTACAATTCCGCCCAAGTCTGTACCAAAGCCCCCAACACCTTTGGTTAACGAATGAATTGTAAAATCTGCTCCAAGCTCAATCGGTCTTTGGCAATAAGGCGTTGCAAAAGTGTTGTCAACAACTACTTGAATTTTTTCATCCGGGTTCCTTTCCTTATTGAAACGGTCAACAATCTTACGCACTTTGTGAATGTCTATTATATCCATATTCGGATTAGCAGGCGTTTCAAAATAAACGACTTTTGTATTTTCGTTAACTGCCTTTTCCAAATTTTTCAAATCGGTTAAATCCACAAAATTAGTTTTAATATTGTAGCGGGGGTACCAGTTGGTCAAAAGCGAAAGCGTACAGCCATAAAGTGTTGTGTGCGTAACTATCTCGTCGCCGCTCTTTGTAAGTGTTCCCAAAACACCTGAGATAGCCCCCATTCCCGTTGCAAATGAAACTGCCGTCTCCCCTTTTTCAACGTAAGCCAAATTCTCTTCGAGTAAATCTTTATTCGGTTCACCGAGCCTGTCGTAAATAAAAATGGGCGGCTCACCCTCGTGCTCTGCGGCAGTAGCAAATCGTTCAAAGCCTTGCGCTCCCCTCTCAACGGAATCTAACCTGAAAGTAGTTGAAGAGGAAATCGGCGCAGTTACGTGGTGGGAATAATCCCACTTCTCGGAAATATTTTTACCATAAATTAAATGTGTGTCCATTGAATATTTCGAATTGTCGGTTCCGTTAATATCCTTATTTTTCTTTCCCATTTTTTGCCTCCGAGATAATTTATTTTTCACTGCTAAAATAACGACTAACGGAAAAAATTCAAAACAAAGAAGAAAAGAGTTTGCCGGCAAAGTGAGTGTTATCTGTCCACCGTTAAAATGAAAGGAGCGCAAATTGAATTCCATATTTAAATACGTTAACTTTTCAGTCGTAATAAGAGATAACTTGACAAAAAGGCTGTGAAAAAAACAATGAGGAAGATTTTATTTTTAATTTTTTTTATTTCGAGTTTTAACTTCGTTGCTCTACAAGCCCAATACATCCCCCGCAAATGGGTGAAAGTTTACCAAGATTCGACCGGAACAACTTACGTGGATACAACTTCCATAAGAAGTAAATCCAAACAAATAATTTTTTGGAGTTTTAAAATTTACAACGATGGTATTACTACAAAAGGTATTAACGGATTAATTTTCAGAGTTAAAACACAGTATGTAGTTAACGACATTACAAAAAGATTTTCAATATTAGGAGTCCTTTATTACGACCAAAACGGAAAATTGATAGGTGATAATTACAACAGTAATATTACAGGTGCAGGTGAAATATTTAGCAAACCAATAAATATTTCCAAAGAATTTGAAAGGGTGTACAATTTTGTTTCGAATTATCTCTTTAGCAATAGAGAAAATCAAAACGTTGCTCAACAAACAGAGAAAGTTTCAAATGATTCATTGGGGGAAACAATTGCAGAGTTTAAAAAAAATTCAACGCTAAAAATACCAAATGAGGCGTCAAAGTTGAATAAAACAAAGACGCCAAAAATCCCCGCAAAGAAAATTGTAAAAGTAAAAGCCACGATACTCAAAAAAGAAAAAACACAAAATAAAAAAAACGGAATTAAAAAATCCGCACCACCAATTACGACGGAAGCCGTAAATTGGAATGTGTCCCAAAAAGAAACCAAAGCCGTTACTCTTCCAAAACTTAAAGTTCCTTCTATTCCGAATCCTCCTGCTAAGAAAGCAATTCCTTCTTATTCTTACAATGTAAAAAAGGAAAGATTTGTCACAAGCTCAATACTTACCGACGGTACAAAATACGTAGTCCAAGTTTCTTCCTGGAAAAACAAAAGAATAGCTCAGTCGCAAGTTTCAAAATTAAGAAGTTTGGGTTACAATGCTTTCATCGTAAACGTTTACATCCGCAAAAGGCACGGCACTTGGCACAGAGTTAGAGTCGGGTATTTCAATTCACTTTTAGAAGCAAAAAAAATCCGAGCAAAAATTAGAAAACAGCTGAAATAAATTTCTTCTTAATTAAAAAAATTACTTGTTGAATTGCCGTAAAGTTTTGGGATTTTTTCAAAAAGAAAGATATATTTCGACTCTAAAAAACGGCGCATTCGTCTAGCGGTCTAGGACACCGCCCTCTCAAGGCGGAGATCACGGGTTCAAATCCCGTATGCGCTACAAGGTTTTGGGAATCGTACAAAAAGCAATACACTGTTAGTGTGAGAAGTCCAACATTTTCTTATCAGAAAACTCCCCATTTAAATTTATTCCACTTTGGTAATGTTATTCTTTCTTAAAAATATTTGAGTGTGAATAATGCAGATTTTAACTGAAGAAAAATTAATAAATGAGACGGTACAAGTTTAAATCCGGTGTCAAAAAAAATTAGCTTGTCTTTTCCTTTTGAGTGTTTTGTTACTATTTTTTGCTTTCCTTATTTTTCCCAACCCACCCTTTCTCTCCCTTCCCGACCTGCCTGCAGGTAGGCAGGGCAGGCAGGAGGGAGGGCTGATTCTTGTTGTGTTTTTAGAATCTCGCTCTGCAGAATGCGGAGAAAGGGTGAATAGGTTTGAAAAAGAAACAACTCCAGAAAGTTTGTAGAAAAAAAATCTGGGAAAGCTGAACGATGCCGAAGGTTTCGAAATGAAGCAATCTATCGAAATGTTTGGCATAGTTAAAAGTTATAATTTTTCAACACCCCGTCTCCCTACGGCATTTTGGATGAGTGGACAAATGGATAAATGGATGTTCATTGATGAAGAAGGTTGAAGGTTGTAGAGTACGCTAAGGCAGAACTGACCACTCTTCGTTCAGTTGAAATGACA
>WFQV01000072.1 GCA_015486905.1 Melioribacteraceae bacterium
AACGACTTGAAGGGTTCCTACGACCTACGCTTTACTATCTTAATCGGCAACTCGGCGGAAAAAGTTTTTGCACGCGCAACGATTTATTTTATCAACCATTTGAAAGATACTCCTCCGGTACTCTCAAATTTAACAATGCCTGATACTGTTGCAATCGGTGTCTCCTTTGTCTTTTCGGTTCAAGTATCGGATTCAAACGGTTTAAGCGACATAAGTAAAGTTTACTACGAGTTGTACAACCCAAACGGTCAGAAAATGAAAAACCAACAAGGCATCTCGCAATTTCCCCTTTCAGACAACGGGGACAAAAACACAACGGGCGACGAAAAAGCCGGAGATGGTATTTTTACACAAAAGCTTTATTTCCCGCAAGGGCAACCGACAGGGAAATGGAAATTCGACTTTACAGATGTTGACAGAAGCGATTCACTAAGTAATACAATCACTCATTTTCTTGAAGTTAAATAATGAAAAAATTCGTTTTTTTGATTTTGATTCTTTCGGCTCCTCTTTTGAACGCTCAAATAATTCCGAGCGGCTTTGAACTTAATTCTCAAAAATTAGGGAAAATAACCGACGCAACTCCGAAAAGCAATTCCATTTTAGACATTGCCGTTCTCGGGGATACCATCTGGCTCGGTACTTCGAA
Organism: Melioribacteraceae bacterium; assembly: GCA_015486905.1. Taxonomy (GTDB): domain Bacteria; phylum Bacteroidota; class Ignavibacteria; order Ignavibacteriales; family Melioribacteraceae; genus WFQV01. The sequence continues at coordinate 650 of WFQV01000072.1, forward strand.
AGGATTAAGCCTTTCAACTGACGGCGGAAATTCATGGAAAAACTTTTACGACGAAGGAGATTTTAAGAAAGACGAAAGCATTACGGCATTGGCAGTAGGCAACGGAATGGTTTGGGCGGCAACTGGTAAAAGTCAAGACATTAACGGACAAAGTATGCCTGTCGGCACCGGCTTGAAGTTTACTACCGATGGCGGAAACACTTGGTTTGCAATTCCACAACCCGTTGACCCGCCGGGCGATTCGGTAATTTATTACGGCAACAATCGTCTGCGCGCTTTGCCCATTACAACCGAAATCAACAATATTGCTTACGATATTGCTATTTCAAAGCACTACGTTTTTATTGCTACTTTTGCCGGCGGATTACGAGCTTCGGCTGATTCGGGTCAAACGTGGAGAAGGGTTGTACTGCCGCCGGATTATTTGGATTCCATTAAACCGACTGACACCCTTTCTTTTTCCTTACAGCCTGTTTCGGGCACTTTCGGTCCTGAAAATAATTTGAACCACCGTGTCTTTTCCGTAGCAACCGACGGCGATTCTTTAATTTATGTCGGAACGGCTGGCGGTATTAATAAATCCACCGATGAGGGAATTAGTTGGCAAAAGTTTAATCATAAAAATCAAAAGGAATCGATTTGCGGAAATTTTGTCGTTGCCCTCGCACTGAATAAATCCGATTATTCCCTTTGGGCGGCAACTTGGAGAGCAGAGGGGCAAACGGAATTTAACGGTGTCAGCATTACACACAACGGCGGTAAAAGTTGGAACGTTTTTCTGAGAGACGAGCAAGCTCACAATTTCGGATTCAAATATTACAATGGCAAAACCGACGTTTTTGCCGCCACAGACGACGGAATGTTTCGTACTTCCAACCAAGGACAAAGCTGGATTTTACCGGGCGCAATTCGCGACGATTCGACTAACGTTGAACTAAGAACCGACGTCTTTTACTCTGCAGGCACAAAAGCCAATAACGACGGTACATACGACGTTTGGCTCGGCTCGGATAACGGACTGGCAAGATTGAAAGAGACCGCTGAGATGTGGCAAGGTAAGTGGAAAGTTTTTATTGCCTCTAACGTTGGCGGTGCGGAGGAATTTTACGCTTATCCGAATCCTTTCGCCCCGGGATTGGAAAACATTTCCATCGTTTACAAATTAAATGCTCCCCAGCAAAAAGTTACAATCAGAATATTCGATTTCGGGATGCATTTGATCAAGACATTATTACAGAACGCTACACGTACAGGTGGAAAATCCGAAATGGTTTCCTGGGACGGCACCGACGAAACGGGGAAGGTTGTTCCCAATGGAGTTTATTTCTTTAGAATTGACCTCGGTTCTTCCGCACATTACGGTAAAATAATTGTTTTAAGATAAGGAGTTTGATTTGCTGCGTAAAATTTTAATAACGTTATTTTTTCTGCCGGCTTTATTTTACGGACAAGATTTAGGCCCCGGCGCATTTGCACGAATGGGTTTTTACGCTCGCGGAATGGGGATGGGAAACGCAATGTCTGCTGTAGTGAACGGCAACCTGGTTGGATTTTACAATCCCGCCGTTGCACCTTTCCAACAAGATAATTCAGTTAATGCAGGATATTCTTTCCTCTCGCTGGAGAGAAGCTTAAACTTCTTTTCCTTTACAAGAAAGTTCGAGTTAGGCAGAAGATTAAGAGCGAATGGCAAGTACTCCTCTCCCCGCTCTGTTGCAGGACTTAGTTTCGGGGTGTTAAGCTCAGGTGTTTCGGGAATTGAGGAAAGGGACAACCAGGGAATTAAAACCGGTAACATTTCCACATCGGAAAACTTATTTTTTATTTCACTATCCAATAAATTCTCTCAAAAGCTCGCCGTCGGCATTACGTTCAAATTTTACGACTACCTGCTTTACAAAGATGTAAAAGCTTCCGGACTGGGTTTCGATTTCGGAGCCGTTTACAAATTTAACAATGCTCTTACACTCTCCGTTTTAATTGGAGATATTAATAGTAAATACCGCTGGGACACAAACAATCTTTACGGACTTGAAGGCAGGACAACGGAGGACATATTTCCGGTTGCCAAGACTCTCGG
>WFQV01000073.1 GCA_015486905.1 Melioribacteraceae bacterium
ACCGCTCAAGAGGAAAAGACAAGCTAATTTTTTTTGCCACCAAATTTAAACTTGTACCGAATTACCACCGAAAGTTACTTCTAAAATTTTAATTGGAGAATTACTTTAAAATCAATAATTTAATTTTTCTTAAAATTGATTATTTAACAAGCTGAGATTTGAGAGTTAAAAATGGAGACGATTAAAGAAGCGCAAAACTTTTTGATTGAAGAATTTGAAGAACTTACCGATTGGGAAGAGAAGTATTCAAAAATAATAAAATACGGCAAAGAGCTGCCCGAAATGCCGGAGGGAACTCACGTTGAAAAAAATAAAATTGACGGATGCCAATCACAACTTTGGATTTATGCCGAGCTGAAAGACGATAAAATATATCTTTATGCCGACAGCGATGCCTTAATTGTAAAGGGTTTGGTTGCACTTTTAATTAAAGTTTATTCGGGTCATTCGCCCGATGAAATTTTATCGAATCCACCGGAGTTCCTTTCCAAAATCGGTGTTGCCTCTCATCTTTCCCCTACTCGTCAGAACGGTCTTTCTTCGATGTTGAAACAAATTCAACTTTACGCTGTTGCTTTTAAAACATTGTTGAGCAAAGCGAACAAGTAAGAATCGAGTAAGTAAACGCGAGACGTTAGAATTTAGACTTTCCGGCCATGTGTGGATTTAATAAGAAATAATTTTCCTTTTTTTTGTAGAAGGTTTTGAATGTAGTGCGACTTTGGGCGGTGAGCATTTGGAAACGGTGTGGTGCTTTCGCTCAATTATTAGCGCTTTTAAGACGGGCTAAAATTTCCGTAATCTCACCTTTTATGTCTTCAGATCCCATAAAAAACGAAAGAAGTTTTCTAAGAACATTTTCCACGATTCTATCGGGGCAGGAGGCGCCGCTCGTAAGTGCAATTTTTACTTCGCTTTTTTTCGGTAGGAAGTCACGCGTCAAAACGGAAACTTTTTTATGAAAATTAAAATGCAGAATATCTCTTTTGGATAGTAATTTCCTTTCATCGGAAATAAAATACGTCGGGAATTTGGATTCTAATATTTCCGCCAAATGAGTAGTGTTCGAGCTGTTGTAACCACCTACGACAATACCCAAATCGGCATCGGTCTTTGCCAAAGCAACCGTAGCTCTTTGATTATCGTTCGTGGCATAGCAAAGAGTGTCCCGCGTGTCAGCATAGTGAAGATGAATATTCTCATACCCGTATTTTTTCGTCATTACACTTTTAAAATATTCCGATATTTTTTGTGTTTCAGAAGCAAGCATCGTAGTTTGATTTATTACTCCTATTTTGTCCAAATCCTTAAAGGGGTCAAAGCCGGGTGAGAATTTGTCCTTAAAAATCTCAAAGAAATTTTCGGCGGGAATTTCCCCCAAAATCATTTTGCCTAAAATTTTAGCTTCGTCTAAGTCGCGGACAATCACCGAGGGAGAGCTTTGCTTGGCATGAGAAAAAGTTGCAATGGTTTCTTCGTGATTATGCTTGCCATGAATAATAATCGTGTAATCTTTTTCCCCTAATTCGGTAGATTTGTTCCAGACCTTTTCAACAAATGGGCAAGTGGTGTTGTAACGTTGTGTGTCAATCCCCTTTTGAGATAGTATTTTTTCCGTCTCCAAACTCGCGCCGAAGGCAGGTATTATCACAATGTCGTTCTTTGTTATTTTGTCCCATCCGATTTCCTGCTCTCCTTTTTCGTTAAAGATAAAGCGCAACCCCCGTTTTTTTAAGTCTTCGTTAACCAAAGGATTGTGAATCATCTCGCTGAGTAAAAAAATGTTTCTACCGGGATTTTCTTCTATTATCGAGTAAGCTTTTTCGATTGCATTTTCAACCCCAAAGCAAAATCCGAAATGGCGGGCAAGGTAAATAATAACATTGCCAAAATCCAAGACAGTGGGGGTGTAGTTCTTTTTCATCGGGTCGCTTATTTTGCGAAGCTGTTTTATTTGTGAAATCAGCGAACTTCTGTATTTATCGGGTATATCGAATTTTCTCATTTTTACGTTATTTTATTTTAATAAAATACGAATTTAAAGATATTTGATGTAAGAAGGAAAAACAGAATGAGGCGACATTCAATTAAGAATTAAGAATTAAGAATTAAGAATTAAGAATTAAGAATTAAAAATGAGCGTTTATGACAGATTGCGTCAAGAAAGTTTCAAGGACAATGAGGATGACATTTTGAAAAATAGGATATGTTTTTGGTAACAATTCGGAGTTTAATTTTAACTCTCCGAAAACCAAATAGTATCCTTTCGTCTAAGCTCCGCAAGCACGATAGCTGCGGCAGAGGCAACGTTTAAGGATTCCACTTTGCCGAATTGGGGAATCATCAAAAACTCGTTGGCAAGTACTGAGATTTTGTCGGAAATTCCATGTGCTTCGTTGGAGAAGATTAGTACGTACTTATCGGGCAAAGTATTAAAACCAAAAATGTTTGTTCCGCTCATTGCCGTTGCAAATATTACAAACCCTTTCCTTTTCAACTCAATAAGCTCGTCCGCCAAGTCGGACTGAATAATATTCAAATTAAATATTGCCCCCATGCTTGCTCTTACAACTTTCGGATTAAAAGGGTCAACGGAATCTTTGCTCAACAAAACGGTTTTGATTCCGAACCAGTCGCAGGTTCTCAAGATTGTCCCTGCATTACCCGGTTCGGAAACATCGTCTAAAGCGACAATTACATTTTCTTTCTCGATATTTATTTTTTCCTCACTTGGGTAAAGGGCAATGGCGGCAACGCCCTGAGGATTTTCCGTATCGCAGATTTTCCTTAGCGCTTTGGGTTTAATAATCTCGCATGCAAAGCCGGAATTAACGACGGTTTGAACAAATCCCTTTTGCTTCTTTTGAAATTTCTCGGTAAAAATAATAATTTCAAGCGGGTAGTTACTTTTCAGTAATTCATCAACAAGCCGCAGCCCCTCGACGGTGAACTTCTTTTCCGCCTGGCGGTATTTTTTAATTTTTAAAGAAGAATAATATTTTACTTTCCTTTCCGAAAGCATCAAAGTAAAGGTTTGTATTCGTGGTCTTTATCTTCGTGCTCGGTTTGTGAAAGTTCCTTAAGATATTCCCATGGGTAAATTCCCGTGTTGTGACCGTCAGCCCAGGTAATCTGAATAGCGTAATTGCCTAATACGTCAATATGCGCGATCTTGTATTTTTTCTCCTCATCTGTAAATATTTGAACCGGCTTGATTGATTTGGACAATATGTGTTCTCCTTGGCAAGTGGCGCACGGACATTGGTCGCGTAAATATCTTAATCCTATCTCGTCTTTGGAACTGTCGTCCCACTCTATTTTTAATTTATTATCTTCAACTTTTAATTTTGTCGGAAACATTCAAAAACTCCAATTTTTTTTGTTCGAAATATATTCAAAATATTGCTTTGAAATTAATAAAACATTAAATTTGAAATCTTAAATTTTGAAAAGCTGGCATAGCTCAGTTGGTAGAGCAGCTGATTTGTAATCAGCCGGTCGGCGGTTCAAGTCCGTCTGCCAGCTCTAAAAAACCTCGATTATTGATTGCAATCGGGGTTTTTTATTTTAAAGATTTTAAAGGGATCGTAATTTTACATCATTTTAGTAGTTACTTTTGTATGTAAACATGAACGTGAAATCTTGTTTAGAGCAAGCGAATAAAAACTTATCAAATATTTTTTTTGGGAAAAAATAAAAAGGGGTGATTAAAAATTTTTTTCGTCGGCTAATTTTGCAAAATTTATAGCCGGTAAAAAGAAAGTTCCCAAGCTTCCTGAGTTTAACACTTAATAATTGTAAGTTCTTGCTTTTTCCAAATCCTCGACTAAAAGCGAAAGTTGTTTTTCTGATAGTTTCATACAAACTCCGTATGAATGGTAAAATTAAGTTAATTAAATTTTCTGCAAATTCCATAGAAGCTCCGTTTCGCGGAGCTTACCCTGTCCCGGCGGGGCTCAACTTTGCTTCTGTGGAATTAATCAACTTACACAAAACTTGTTACACTATTTTCAAAACGTTTTTAATTTTAAAAACCTTAATTTTTATTTATCATTTTCTGATAATTATTCCAATATTTGATAATGGGGCAACAACCATTTTTATTGTGTTGCCCCTAGATTTAATAATAATGTTCGATTATTTTTTTTATGTAATTTTTTCGGATGAGAATAATATGAAAAAGAATAATTATAAATAGCAATAAAATGTTTTTAATATTTTTATAATAGAGATTTAATC
>WFQV01000074.1 GCA_015486905.1 Melioribacteraceae bacterium
AATTGTATAAAAATAATGATTTAATTACGGGTACAGCTTGCATATTCTTGAAACAATAATTTGGGAGGTAAAAAATGAATACTGCAATCAAATCAATAATTAAACAACCATCCTTAGGTTTAATTAATTCCATCGTTGCCAATGATTCTTTACGAGAGTGGGTATTTAAACTCGGCGATAAAGCTATTTATAAGGCAATAGTTGAAAAAAATCCATACGGAAGACCTGTTAAAGTCCAGGAAGATAAGTATTACCTTCTCCGCAACTTGCTTAATTCGATTAATAAGGCTCTTAAAAACAAAAATATTTCTCCCGAAGTGCAGCACAGTGCAATAAATACATTCCTGGGCAAAGTCTTCCTCGCTGAAAATCCTACGACAAAATTATTTGAACAAAAATACGGATTCGAACCACCTTCCTTTCTTCTAATTAGTCCGACAAAAAGATGTAATCTTAATTGTATCGGATGCTACGCTTCAAGCTCATCTAAGAACGCCGAGCATTTGGATTTTGAAACCGTAAACCGAATTATGAATGAAAAAAGAGAGCTTTGGGGCTCGCATTTTACCGTTATCTCCGGTGGGGAACCAACTCTTTGGCGTGATAACGGAAAAGACATAATTGATTTAGCGGCAAAACATGACGACAATTATTTTCTAATGTTTACAAACGGAACAACAATAAACGACAAAACAGCTAAACGACTGGCTGAAGTTGGTAATATTACGCCTGCTATTTCAGTTGAGGGACTCGAAAAAGAAACCGATGCAAGAAGAGGAAAAGGAGTCCATAAAAAAATTCTCAAAAGTTTTGAAATCCTACGTAATTACGGTGTGCCTTTTGGAATCTCGGTTACGGCAATGAAAAACAACGTTAATCTTATTACGAGCGACGAATTTATTGACTTTTACTTTGAAGAGCAGGGCGCTATTTATGGCTGGATATTTCAATACATGCCTATCGGACGTAGTTACACATTGGACCTTATGGTAACACCCGAACAACGTCTCGAACTGTATAAGAAAGAACAATATATGGTAAAAAATAGAAAAATATTCATTGCCGACTTTTGGAACAGCGGTCCCGCATCGAACGGATGCATAGCCGCCGGGCGCTCGGGCGGTTATTTTTATATCGATTGGAATGGTAATTGTTCACCGTGTGCATTTTATCCTTACAAAACTCATAACATCAAAGAAGTTTACAAAAACGGAGGTGATTTAAATACTGTATTACTGAGTCCTTTTTTTACTTCAATTAGAAAATGGCAAGATGATTATAGTTACAGAAAGCCGACGTTTGAAATGGGTAACCAAATAGTACCGTGTGCAATAAAAGATCATTACGAAAATGCGAAAAAAACTATTATTGAAACCGGCGCACAGCCTATTGATCAACCTGCAGCCTTAGCTTTAACCGATGAAGAATATGCTAAAGGACTTATTAAATATGGTGAGGAAGTCGATAAATTGACACAACCAATATGGGAGCAAGAATACATCGGACCGGAAAAGGCTAAATTGAGAATACCAAAAGCAAGTTAAACAGAAGGAACTAAAAGGTTTTAATGAAACATACATGACTAAGTTTAAGACACCAAAGCGAATGATATTAATTATGAACCTGCCTGCCCTGCCGGCAGGCAGGCGGTAGGCAGGTGATGAATGTTGAATTGTTTCGTAATGAATGATGAATGCGTGAGGAGTAGATTGATTGGATGATTGGATATCCGCCTTCTCCCTACAACTCGGGCTACGCCGTGACAGTTCCGCCGTAGCCTGAGCGCAGCGAAGGCGGATTTCTCCTTTCTTATTTTTATTTTTACCATCAATTTTAACCCTGTACCTTACCAACCCTTTCATTTATTTTAACATATTTTAGTATTGAATTTTATTCGGGGAATAGCTATAATACAGCTATGTAAAACAATATTTAAGAAGGTGAAAGATAATGAGCAAAACAGCAACAGTTAGAGCAATGATTGACCCAAAGAAAAAAGAAAAAGTATCTAAAATACTTTCACGTTTAGGAATCAACCATTCGGAAGCAATAAACATATTCTATAGCTTAATAGAAGAATACAATGGACTTCCTTTTAATCTTCAACTTCCGCAGAAGGGAACCCCTAATAATAATGTTAGTCCGGAGGTTTTGTCTTCCTTAAAGGAAAGTGTCAAAAAGAATTATCGGCTTGGCAAGCTGTTGGCTAAATGAAAAAATATTTAACTAAAGATGAAGTGGTTTTTATTCACCAATATTTAATTGATGAATTTGGCGGCTTTCATGGCGTAAGGAACAATAGTTCCCTTGAATCTGCGGTAATGCGTCCAAAAAGCGGATATTACAAGGACATTTATGAAGAAGCGTCTGCGTTAATGGAAAGTTTGGCATTAAATCATTCTTTTGTTGATGGCAACAAAAGAATATCTTTTTTTGCAACTGATGTTTTTTTACGAATGAATGGATATTATATTAACTGTGAAACAGAAGAAGCATATAAATTTTTCATTGAGAACTTGGAAAAGAACACTTTCCGTTTTAATAATATTTTAAATTGGTTAAAAGAAAAAATATGTCCTCTAAAGTAAGTTTGTGTGCAAAGTCGGCAACATAACCGGCTTTTCTCCGAAGGTCTGTTAGGTAGCTCCTTTTGTAAAAATTTAAAAGCACTGTACAGTTTTGAAATTGAAAAACACAACTTAAAAGATAGATAAAAATGAATACTAAGAAAAAAATGAAAACCACCAAAATTTTTAATATTGTTTTGCTTCTTCTGTTTTTTGTTTCCGCCTGCAACCTTTTTGAACCGGACAAATCAATGATTGCACCTCTTTCCGCAAGTAAAATTAATAGCGTTAAAATTGCAGGAAAACAGGTTACCGTTAACGTTACTTATTTTTTACCTAACCCCTGCTGGCATTATTACAAAACCGTAAGCTACAACAACGACAGTGTTTTTACATCTAAAGTTTTCGGAAAATACAACGGTGAAACGTGCATCCAAATGGTCAGTTCTTTCGAACACAGTCAGAAAATTAATTTTTCAACCCGTGGCGAAAAGCTATTACGGTTTTGGAAAAACGATTCAACTTTTTCGGACACAACCATTACTATAATATCCTAAATCAAATCTTCGTTTTTTTTTGTAAAAGTATCAAGGATTGCCCGCGGTTTACCGATTGGCGGGGATTTGGAATTCGCAGATGAAGCTACAATAGGAAGAGCCCTTTTGGGAAGAATAGAAATCAAATAATTTCTGAATGAAACATACATGACTAAGTTTAAGACACCATAAGAAATGATTATTAATGATGAATGCGTGAGGAGTAGATTAATTGCATGATTGGATGAATGCATGGTTGTTCTGATATTTTTTGTTTGGATATTGAAATTAAGGTTAAGATTAAGATTGAGGTTAAGATTGGAATTCGTTAATAATTATTCCCCTGCTAATTTTTTAACTCGAGGCTTCGGGCTTGAGACTTAAGACTAAATTCGCGTAATTAGCGGCTAAAAAAATAAACACATGAAAAC
>WFQV01000075.1 GCA_015486905.1 Melioribacteraceae bacterium
AAATATTTTTGCTGTAAAGTTTTTAATTCATAATTCAAAACTTGCCTACCGCCTGCCTGCCGGTAGGCAGGGCAGGCAGGTTCATCATTCATAATTGCGGCTTGCCGCGATAGGGATGGTTGGATGGTTGGATGAATGGATGACAGAGAATAGTGAACAGAAACCTTCGTGGTTTTTCCGGAGGCGAGTAACTTATGACTTAAGACTCGTTACTTAAGACTTGCTACTTGTCAATCATCATTCGTTGGAGCTTAGTTTATTGGTTTAGTTCGCCTACGGCGGTTTAGAGGTTTAGGACCACCTAGGGAAAACAGAGAACAATAAATTCTTAATTTTTAATTGAATAATCCGTGTTCTCAATGGCGCTTACATGTGTTTTTGCAAAAGAGTTACGAAGGCAGTGGGGACAACCGAAGAATTTTAAAAATTGAAAACATCTTGAATGTTTAACGGACTGCTTCGCTTCGTTCAGCTGGCAATAACGGAGTAATGCTTTGCTAAAGATTATTTTGCTCCGCCAATAAATCGGTGTCGTCAGCCATTACGTTATTATTTTAATTTTTTAAAGAAGACTTGCTAAATAAAAGTAATTTTTAAGATATGAAGATTTTCTTCATAGCTATAGTAGATATTAAAATTATTTAACTTACAAATTTCTTTTACGATTGAAAGTCCTAAACCCGGGGAATCCGTCGAGCGGCTTCCTTTCTTTAACCGCTTGAAAAGTTCCTCTACCGGAACTGCAGGCTTCTTGCCTGTATTCTTTACAACAAATTCCTTTGCACTTAATGTAATAGAAATTTTACCCCACTCAATATTGTGCTGAACTGCGTTCATCAGTAAATTTGAAATCAGCGTTTCCGCAGCAAAGCGATTTATTTTGATGATTATATTTTCTTTAATTTCAGTTTTCAATTCCAGATTTTTCGATTGAATAATTTCTCTCAATCCGTTAAGATTTTCCTCTATGAGTGCGGAAATATTAACTTCTTCGGTTTCAGTAAATTCACGATTCTCGATTTTGGTCAGTAAATTCAACGAATGATTTAACTTCACCAAACGTTTAACCGCAGAGTAAATTGAATTTATTTGGTCGTATTGTTCGGAAGTTAAAGATTTATTCTGAATCATTAAATCCAGCTTGGAGCGAATGACAGCAAGGGGGGTCTGCATTTCGTGCGAAGCATTTTCGCTAAATTCTTTCAAATTTTTGTAATCTGCAATAAGTTTTTCGGACATTTTCTCAAGCGATTTATTCAACTCATTAAACTCGTCTATATCCGTAGTTTCCGTTTCAATTTTCCTGCCGCTATTCAAATCAAAATCGGAAAGATTTTTCAGCGTTTCGTTAAACGGCTGCCACCATTTCTTTTCACTGTAAATGTTAATCAGATTGAGCACAAGGAAAATCAAGAAAAACACTCCCACGAGCAACACCCCGATGCCGGTTATTAAGTCCTCCCTTTCAATTAGGGAACGACGGAGAATGATTAAATATTTTTTTCCTTTAATTCTTTCCGTTGTTTTAATTTGCCTGAAAGGAACGCCTTCGCCTTCCTCACCTACGTAAATAAGAGTATCGCAAAGAACGCTTTTGTAATTTTGTCCGGCACCTGCGGGGTAAATTTCCAATCTGTAAGAATGCCCGACAAACAAAGAATCCAATGTGGATTTTGTTTTCAATTCCGTAATTAAATTGTTTGCCTCCGCTTCAAGTGTTTCGTCAACTTCCTCGTTTACAAGATATTTAATCACAAAGTAGGAGCCCACCCCGCTAACGAGGAAAAGAACCAGCGAAGCTCTGAAAAAGTAACGATTTATTTTCTTTTGTAATTTCATTCCACAAGAAATTTGTAACCGATTGAATAAATTGTTTTGATTCTGTCCTTGCCTTCGGCAGCAATAATTTTTTTACGCAGATTTTTAATATGAGTGTAAATAAAATCGAATGAATCGAGAAAATCGGCATGCTCTCCAATTAAATTTTCGGCAATTGCCTCCCGCGTCAAAACTCTGTTTTTATTGCTCACAAAGAAATTGAGCAAATCAAATTCCTTAGCTGTCAAATCGAGCTTATTGTTATTTACAAATACTTCTCTTTCATTTGGCAAAATTTTAATATTGTCAATTAGAATGATATTTTCACCCTTGAAATTTCTTCTGCGAATAATCGATTTTACCCGTGCGCTTAATTCCGAAAGGTGAAACGGTTTTGTAAGATAATCGTCCGCACCCAAATCCAATCCGTTGATTTTGTCGTCCAAAGAATTTTTTGCCGAGACAATTATTATCCCTGTGTCGGAGTGTCTTTCCTTCAAATGCCTAACCAAATCGAGCCCGTTGCCATCGGGCAGCATAATATCCACAACAGCGCAATCGTATCTGTAAAGTTCAAGTTTTTCAAGCGCTTCGTCGAAATCGTAAGCTGTTTCGCAAAGGAATCCGTCTTGCTCCAAGTATTCCTTAACTGCTTTTGCCAGTTCTTTTTCGTCTTCCGTGATTAAGATTTTCATCTGTTTGTTTTTTAGCCACTAATTACACTAATTTTCACGAATATTTTTAAACCTGTAATCAAGCTAATTTTCCTTTCTATTATGTTTTCTTTCCTACGAATAAAGTCGTAAGCTAATGCGAACGTTTGATTTTTTGAATTTTCCTTCTCAAATCTCGGTTCATTAATCCACCCATGCTTAGCGCTGCAAAGCCGGCAACCAATTTATCAATTTCAATTATTACAAAAAATTTAAAATATTTTGACAAAAAAACGAAGATTTGATTGAGGATACTATTGATCTATACTTCCAACTATCCTCCTATTCATCCAAGCAAACATGGAAACACACGGTAAATAAATTCGTCATGCAATTTCCTTGAGTCTTTCGGCAATCCATATTTTTATTATTGATTGTCTTGTGACTCCTAATCTTTTAGCTTCTTTATCGAGAGAGCGTATCATCCAAATCGGGAAATCAACGTTTACACGTTTTTGCTCCCGTCCGGGTCTTTTAGCGTGTTTCGTATCTAAAAATTCCGAAACATCTTCCCCATTGTCAAATCTTTTGTCAAATTCTTCAGCTTTCGTAAATTTCTTTTTCATTTTCTCTTGACCTTCTAACTGAAATTATTCTTATTTTTTTGCCTCGGTACGTAAATACGGCAGACCAATGTTTATCTTTTAATTTCGCTACTAATACAAATCTCGATTCGTCCAAATATTTTGTCGGAATTTCTATTCTTTCCGGGTCATTCCACAATCCCTGAGCCTCAACAAAATCGATTCCATGCTTGCTCTTATTTATTTTGCTTTTATTTTCATCAAATTCCATTATAATATATAATTTATACAATTATTATATGATAATCAAATGATTTTTACTCAATAATGCTTCAGTCATTTGTATTAATTAATTGAATGATACCGGCAGAGATTGTAGGGACAAGTCGCGACTTGTCCCTACGATTTTCATTGCGTTGAATTCTCAAAAACCTCCCGTAATTGTTTTAAAAATCAAAATACCATTCATTCATCCAACCATCCCTATTGTTGCAAAGCCGACAACCAATTGCCCAATTTCAATTATTATAAAAAGTTTAAAATATTTTGACAAAAAAAAACGAAGATTTGATTGAGGATACTATTCATCCATCCATGCAATCATGCAACCATTCAATCAATTTACTCCTCACGCATTCATAATTATTATCATTCTCTTGAGTGTCTTAAAC
>WFQV01000076.1 GCA_015486905.1 Melioribacteraceae bacterium
ATTGAGGATACTACTTATCTAACCTGTCGCGCCGAATCCCGACTTGTCGGGAGAAGACGGATTTCTTGTTTCTTCTTTCTTATTTTTTATTTTTTTGCCACTGATTTTAAACCTGTACCAGAAGGGAAATGGTTTATTAACATAATTAGAAAAACGTTTAAAATTGGACTTTGCGAATCAAATTCAATATTTTAGTTTTTCAACTTAAAATCAATTGCGATAGAACGAATGGACAGCGAGCAAAATAAAATAAACTGTGTAGTCTTCGATTTGGACGGCACGCTTTTTAGTTCTCACGAAACAATTTACTACTCCACTCTAAAAACGTTTGAAAAATTAGGAATAAAGGTTGAAATTCCCAAGAAGAAATTTTACGATTTAATCGGGCAACATTTTACAGACATGTTTGATGAAATAGGAATTTCCGGTTACGACTTTGAAGAGTTTATTCAAATTTACAAGAAGATTTACTTTGAATTCATCGATCTCTCAAAACCATATCCCGGCATGGAATACACCATTAACAAGCTAAAATCCGCTGGTGTGAAAATAGGTTTGCTCACTACAAAGTCTCAAGGGCAGGCGGAAAAGATTCTTAAACATTTTAATTTGATTAAAAAATTCGACGGCGTAATGGGACGCAGAGACGGATTGAAACACAAACCGGCACCCGCCCCGCTTTTGCTCGTGCTAAAAGAAATGAACTGTGAAGATGCTTCCGGCGCTTTAATGGTAGGCGATTCGGAGCTGGACATCCAATGCGGCAAAGCCGCCGGAGCAAAAACCGCAGGCGTTACTTTCGGCTACAGAAGCAGAGAAAATTTACAAGCCGAATCGCCGGACTATATAATCGACAATTTACCTGAAATTCTTTTTTTAATAAACAATTATTCCAAAAGGTGATTTAATGAACGAAGGGTACGTTAAAACCGAAAACAGGAACGGTATTTCCGAAATAACTTTTTACCATCCCAAGAGCAATTCATTGCCTTTATATCTGTTAGATGATTTAACCGAGGCGTTTATTGAAACATCCGCGGATAAGAATTCAAGCATAATAATTCTCCGCAGCGATGGGAGCGGTGCTTTCTGTGCCGGCGCTTCGTTCGACGAATTACTCTCGCTTAAAGATTTTAATTCTAGTAAAAAATTCTTTTCCGGTTTTGCAAACGTAATAAATGCAATAAGAAAATCGCCCAAATTTGTGCTGGCTCGTGTCCACGGCAAAATTGTTGGCGGGGGAGTGGGTCTGACCGCAGCGGCAGATTACGCAATTGCGCACAAGGATTCTTCCATACGCCTAAGCGAACTTACGCTTTCTATCGGACCATTTGTAATAGGACCTGCGGTAGAAAGAAAAATAGGCCGCGCCGCTTACCAAAATCTCACAATAGATTCTCAATGGCGGAGTGCAGATTGGGGGCTTCAAAAAGGGCTTTACGCTAAAATTGTTAACTCGATTGAAGAATTGGACGAACAGATTTTTACTCTTGCCGAAAGGCTTTCACTGCTTAATCCGGAAACAATTGCGGACATGAAAAAATGTTTCTGGGAAGGTACCGAAGATTGGGACGGGCTTCTTGAGAAGCGTGCGGAAATTAGCGGGCATCTTGTGCTAACGGATTTCACAAAGAATTATATTAAGAATTTTATTCAACAGAGAAAAAAGAAGTGAAAAAATTAGATTTTCAGCCTGTTAAGGGGAAAGAAAATTTTAGAAGGAATTACCGTCTTCACGACCGCGCCGAAGAAGTGGGAAAAAATCTTCTAACGCAATGGGGAATTCAATTCAAAACATTCGGCGAAGACAGACGCTTTCAAAAAGTTTGGGAAAAGGGTGAGGATAAACCGGATCTGATTATTTCCTTCGCCGGCGAATCGGCATTCCTTGATTGGAAAGGTAAACACAAAAGCAAATGGTTAGTTAATCAACGCGCGGTAGGGGCTTACGAACGCTGGAGTCAAAAATTCGGCATCCCTGTTCTTATTGCTTTCTTCGTATTTAATTCAAGCAATGATTTGAAGGAAAGAAGGTTCGCATTAGTAAACTCAAATAATTTCAAGGTTAATGAAAATAAAGCTTGGGACAAAAACCAAACTGTGGAGTTTGAGGAGGGCATACCGAAATTCGACAGGAATAATATTTTAAAAGCTTTGTTAAGTAAAACAATCGGGAAATGACAGAGTCCGAGAAAGAAAAAATAGAGTCCGTTTTCAGAAATTCTGAAACATTCGACGAGCTTTTGGACGCTTTCGGATTGGCGCTTAAAATGAACTTGGACGACATAGAAAGTTACAAAATAATGTTTGCCAATCCTTGTTTGAAGCTCGACGAAATTAAAATGCTTGCAAAGAAAATCTGCGAAAAATATCCGCCGCTTTGCTACGGCATCTATTCCTGGGTCGGCGACATTTTCACTAACAAAAAGTACGATTCTGACTGGAGAAAATCCGCTATCGATTTTTTCCTGAAGGCATCTAACATGGAACCCTTGCACGCCGAGCCGCTAATAAAGCTGTTGGAACTTTACGACCACGAGATCCCCATGCCAGATAATGAGAGGATAATTAAAGAAGTTAAAGAGAGAATGAAATTTGTTGAGGAAAGGAAATCTCTTTACTTGGCTTTCGCAAATTTTTACCAAAAGAGCGGGAAAAAGAAGTTAGAAATGAAATACCGGCATCTTGCGGGAAAGGCTTAATAGCTTACGCCAATCGCAAAATAAATGTAATAAGGTCCCCAGCTAATTATGTTCTTCTTGAAAGTGTTTTTAAAAATGAAACTCTTACCCACTGAAAAATCCGCCGGTCCAATCGGAGTATCGAACGAAAGCGTAGCGCCTATTCCATGTCGTAAATCTTTTAATCTTATTTCTTCTTTCTGTGCCCAAATGGAGCCGATATCGTAACGAATTTTTAAATAAGTATCGAAGAATAATTTGAAAGGGACTTTTGCTCTGCAACCCAACGAGCCTATAAATATTTGCCTTCCTCGGTATTCAAAATCCCGCATCCCGAAGAAAGAGTCCTGCCCGCCGAGTGAGAATTGCTGTGAAAGGGGAAGCGTGGGGTCCGAAGCGCCGAAACGCAACCGAGTACTTATCGTTCCCCATTTTACGGGTGAAAAATAGTTACGGTAATCCAAGGAAAATTTAGAATAGCCTACGTTGCTTCCCAAGGCGGTTTGTGCCGTTTCGTAGTAAGCATTAATTAAAAATCCTTCCGTGGGATAAGGATACCGGTTTTGTGAATCGATGTTCAAATTAACTTTAATTGCCGCAATATTAAGCTTGTAAGTGTTGCCGGTATAAGCGATTTTATTTTTAATTTCGTTCTGCTCGTACCTAAATTCCGCAATCAAATTGCCGAACTTTCCGGTTTGCGTTCCAAAGCCCAAAGAGACTCCGGTAAAAATTTGTCGGTATTCACCCTTTTGTGAGCGAGAAAATTTTCTATCGCTCACTTGTACATCGTTAGTGTAAGTATAAACATCTTGAAATTGCCGATAAATTTTAAATTTGTAAGTAAAGTAAGTATTAAAAATTCTGTTTGCTTTGTGTTCCAACGTCAATCCCCTTCGGCGGCTGCCCAATGTAAAAATTAATCCTACTTGCGTGCCGGTACCGAATAAATTTTCGTTGCGCAAGTCCATTAACAATTGAGTATAGTTTTCGTTGTCTATTCTTAAACCGAATCTTAAAACACCGGGTATTTTTTCTCTTAGCTTGAATACAATAATCCGTTTGTTTTTAACGAATTTAAGTTCCGCTTCCACTTCGTTAAAAAGATTTGTCGCCTGCAGATTGCGTAATCCTTTTTTAAGGGAGTTGATATTAAACGGTTTCCCCGCCTCAATAGGAATTTCCCTTGTGATTACATCGAGATTAGTGTGCTTATTGCCCTTTATTTGAATAGAGTCAAGCGTCCCTTCATTCAGCTTTAAGCTTAGCAACCCTTGTTGGAATTTAACGCTCTCGACATCTGCAAGGGAAAGCCCTTTCCTTCTGTAAAACCTCAAAACTCTTAGGAGAGAATTAAAAACTTTTTCGGCTGAAAAACGCCTGCCTTCGAGACGCCTCAAAATTTTGTAAACGGTTGTGTAATTGTTTGCATCTGCACCCGAGACCGAGATTCTCGTAATGAGGGGATTTAATTTTAGATTTAAATGCAAAATATTTTTCCGATTAGAACGAATAATTTTTACCGAAAAATTCTTACATTCGTTTAGGTCGCAACTTTTGTAGAGAGCAATTAAAACATCTGCAACCGTTGTATCCGGCGCCGGCTCGATGTTCTTGTAAACTTTCTTTTCGAATTTATTAGGATGCTCCGGAAGAACAAGATTTTTAATTGTTGAATCCTCACTTAATTTTTCCTTAAATATTTTAAAGAACTTTTCTTTTAAGCTTGGAATAATTTTCTGCGCCGACAGGAAGCCTTCTTCGTACAACTTTCGCGGATTAGAGAAATCCGTATTAGACCTTGTTCCCAAATGCGGCTCTATCACGAAGTCCGCTTTTCCCTTTTCGTAACGTGTCAAAAGCTCCATCGGAATGCTTACTATTTGATCGGCAATTTGCCAAGGATATTTTAAATCTTCTTTTTTGCGAAGTTTGCTAATGGTATTAACTGCCACAACAATTTCCGCTCCACTTTTAAAGGCAGATTCAACGGGTAAATTTTCGACGAGCCCGCCGTCAACGAGCAAAAAGGAATCCGTTTTAACCGGGGGTAGCAGGAAGGAAACGCTCGAGCTTGCACGTATTGCTTTTGTTAGCGAACCTTTCTTAAGCAACACTTTTTTGCCGGTCACAAGATTGGATGCCACTGCTTCGAACTTGACGGGGAACTTCGAGAAATCAAACGAATGCAAAGGTGCGTTAAATACAAGTGAATTTAAAAAATTCGAGATGTTCTGACCCGTATTAATGCTTGTAGGAATGACCGGCTTCAAGCCCTTTAATCTGAATGAAATGACGGAGCGGTCTTCCGTGAGTTTCTGCTCCAAATAAAGCTCTCTTCGTTGAACTTCCTTCGGCTTCGTAAATTTATTCCAATCCGTAGCAAACATTATTTTTTTTAAGTCTTCGATGGAATACCCGGCTGAATAAAGCCCGCCGATGATACTCCCCATGCTTGTTCCGGCTATCAAGTAAACCGGCAAGCCGGATTTTTCAATGGCGGCTAAAGCTCCCAATTGTGCTAATCCGCGGGCGCCTCCGCCGCTAAGCGCAATGCCTATCTTGGGTAAAGCCGAAGGGATTTTTAATGAAAGCCCGAAAGGATTTTTCTTTGCAATCAAGTCTAATTTGACAATCGTTGTATCCTGAGCCAAAACCGAAAAACGGAAAAGCAAAATCAGAAGAAATATTTTCCGCAAATTAGAAAGCATTTCAAATTTTTATTTGTGAAAAGAAATCATCTTCTTTTTCTTTTTGAAGATTTTCCGCTTTGCTTCTGCGCTTTTGACTGCTGTTCAGCCGCTTGCATCATTCTTTGCATAAAGCCGCTTTTCTTCGGGTTCTTTACCGGTGTAAGTTCACCCGCCTTTGTTTTCATGTGATTAATGTAATATTGCTGAATAATGGAAAGTATGTTAAACATAAGGTAGTAAAGGTTCAAACCTGCAGGGAATCCCATGAACATTAAGGAAAACAAAACGGGCATTGTGTAAACCATTGCCTTTTGGCTAGGGTCTTTTACGCTCATTTTCTGCTGGAAGAACATCGTGATTCCAAGCAAAATGGCAAGCCCGGAAATTTTATCTACACCGATTATCGGAATTTTGTAACCGAGGTCGTAAATAACATCCGGCGATGAAAGGTTCGTAATCCACCAAATGAAAGGTTGATGCCGAAGTTCGATGGCAACGTTAAAGAGGCTCCACAAAGCGACTAAGATAGGCAGCTGCAAGAGCATAGGCAGGCAGCCCCCCGCCGGATTAACTCCGTAGGTTTGGTAGAGCTTCATCGTCTCCTTTTGAATCTTTTGCTGATCGCCTTTGTATTTTTCCTTAATCTCCTGAATTTTAGGTTGGAGCAGCTGCATTTTACGCATCGACATATAGCTCTGGTGAGTAAGGGGATAGAGAACTATTTTAATTAAAATTGAGATTAAAATCAGTACCACACCATAGTTAGAAATAAAGAGATGGAGGAATTTCATTCCGGGCAGAAGGAAATATTCGGAGATGGGTTGAATTAAGAAGGTTAATCCCAGGAAGCTTCCCCAATCAAATACTTCTTCGAAATGACGCCCGTATTTTTTTAGTACGTCATAATCGATTGGCCCCATATAAACGGTGTAATCGTCCTTTTGAAGGCGAGTATTGTTAAAAGGTACCTTCAAGCTTGTACTGTAATATTCTCTTTCTCCATCGTTGGGAATTTTTGTGCCGTAACCTTCGATGTAAGCTCCACCCTCACTGCTGGGCTTGTCCGCAGCAACAATAATAGCAAAGTACTTGTCCTTAACACTTACCCAGTTAACCTCACCGTTCAATTCTTTCTTAACTTTTTCGTTTTTGCCGGCGTCAACTTTAACCAGTTCGCCGCCGGAATAAGCCGCTGCCATTGCATAGCGTGCTTCGTCAACGGAATTGTCTTCCACAAAATTTATTCCGTCGGACCACATTACGTCGTAGCTGTAACCGCTGATGAAATCATCCAAATGAATAAGTTCAATTTCAACTTTCACAGCGTAATTGTTCGCAAAGAATTTAAACGTTTTCTTAACAGCCCGTCCGTCGCCTAAATTTGCAGTATAAGAAATTACGAGCGAATCGTCGTCGGAAATTTTGTAGTAATAATTTTTCGCATTACTGCTAAAGTTCAAATCCTTTGTGTTAATTAAAGCTCCGGCTTTTGAAAGGAAGAGAAGGTTAAAATCCCCCCCTTCTTTGTTCACGTTAATTAACTGAACATGCTTATCGTAAAAATCGTTTGTGTCTTTAATCTCTTTGGCGTACCAAGTGTCATATTTTTTTAGGTAGCATTTTCTGAGCCGCGCACCTCTGCTTGTTAATTCTATTCTGGCAAGATTGGTCTCAACGGTGATTATCTTTGCCGGTTTCAATTCTTTTTTAACCAAGGGAGGGGTTTTCGCGGTAGCTTCTTTTGCTTTCTTCAATTTTTCTTGGGCTAATTTTTTCTTGGCTGCCTCCGCGGCTTTTTTCAGTGAATCCTTTCTCGCTAATTTCTTTTGTGCAACCAAAGTGGAATCCTGCGCCTTTTTATTCGGCGGGGGCGGTGTAGGGGAATTAAAATAGAGCCAAACAATTAGAATTAATCCAATGAGGACAAAAGCAAGGGTAGTCTGTTTATCCATTATTGTTTTTCCATCTTAGTCTAAGGGGTCGTATCCGCCTTTATTGAACGGATTGCATCTCAACACCCGCCAAGCAGCCTTGGCGCCTCCTTTGACCACACCGTATTTTTGAAGAGCTTGTACCGAATATTCGGAGCAAGTGGGGTAAAAACGGCAGGAGGGAGGCGTATAAGGCGAAATGAATTTTTGGTAAAATTTAATTAAATAAATAAATAAATACTTCATTTTATTTTGTCCTTTATTTTTCCTAAAAGCATCGTGACTTCGGGTTGAACATCCCGTAAATAAATTTTCTTGAATTTTATTTTGTTCACGTTATTAGGGGAAAAAATCACAAAAACTTGAACTTTATTTTCGGTAACTTTTTCAAAGAGAGATTGTTTGTTAAGTCTGTAAGATTCACGTAACAGCCTTTTTATTCTGTTACGCCATACGGCATTACCGGCTTTTCGTGAAACTGCAAAAGCAACCTTAAGCAAAGGCTGCTTTTGATTTTCAAGCAATAAATAATTTGCTTTAAATTTTCCGCTTTCCGAAATTATTACTTTGCCTTTCGAGTAAACGGCTTCAAATTCTCTTTTCTTTTTTATTCTTTCTTTCTTTGAAATGCCGTATCTTTTCAAAGTTTAAAATTCGTCGCTAACGGTTAATCTCTTTCTACCTTTAGCTCTTCTTCTCGAAAGGACTTTGCGTCCGTTCTTGTCTGCCATTCGTGCTCGAAAGCCATGCTTGTTCTTCCGCTTTCTATTGCTTGGCTGATATGTCCTTTTCATCTAATCAATACCTAAATTTTTTTGCAAAGAATCGAAATTTAGTTAATTTTAAAAGAAAGCACAAGTTGTTTTACAAACAGCAAATCAAACCACAGGTACAAGTTTAAAATTGGTGGCAAAAGAATTTTATTCCTTTTTGCCGTTAAACGTTTTGTCACTATTTTTTGTTTTCTACACCCGCAGTTTGAAACTTAAGGATTGTGAGCAGAGTTTTCGGGTTGATAGGAAATAACTTGAATCCCCTGCATTTTGCGGGGTAAACTCTTCAGGGTTCACATGTACATCTATTTTAGGAAAGAAATAAAGGTTCTGTTTACTTAAAAAGATACTTAAAAGCGACCCCGAAGGGGTCGAATGTCAGAAGAAGAAAACTGCAAAAAAACAAGACGATGCCGAAGGTATCGAAGTAAAGTTGGCGTAGTTAAAAGTTCTAATTTTTCAACACCCCGTCTCCCGACTTATCCCGACAAGTGGGGATTAGTCGGGAGA
>WFQV01000077.1 GCA_015486905.1 Melioribacteraceae bacterium
TATTACTGGCGGGTAAAAGCAGTAAACGTAGGCGGAGAGAGCGAATGGAGTGAGATATGGAACTTCAAGACAGTGGGAACGCCGACAATGGTAAGAGCATTGTATCCGACTAACGAAGCAGAGAACATTCCGATAGATGTAGCCTTTAGATGGAGTAGAGCAAGCGACCGAACTACCCAGTTAAAAGGTGGAAATATAGCATCGATAAAGAAGAATCACAAGGGAGGGAATCGAATAAAGACGATAAGTACCTACTGGTTTGAGCTAACAGAAGATACAAGTGGAACTGTAATAGTTAGAGACACAACACTAACAGATACAACAAAACAAGTAAAAGGCTTAGAGAATTTAACGAATTACTGGTGGAGAGTAAGAGCAAAGAACGAAGCAGGCTGGGGGAAATTTATTGTGTGGAGTAAATTCACAACCGGCGATTTCATTGCTCCTTTGCCACCAAATAATTTAACTGTAATCCCAGGTGATAAGAAAGTTACTTTGGTCTGGAATGCAAATAAAGAGAGGGATGTAAAAGCGTACAACATTTATTTCACAACAGATACCACTTCAGGTTTTAATTCGCTTGCGAGCGTTAACGCACCTGATACAACATATATTCATAACGGCTTAACAAATGGCGTAACATATTATTACAAAATAACAGCAGTTGACAGCTCTGGGAATGAGAGTGGCTTTTCAAATGTAGTAAGTGTTACTCCTGCAGCTAAAAGGTCGCTGGCATTGTTGTATCCTAATGGTAACGAAAAAATAAAGAAAAGTACAAACCTTGAAATCAAATGGCAATCTACGGGAGTAAAATACCTAAATATTTATTTTTCGTTCGATGCCGGGGGTAACTGGTCTGTTGTTAAAAATAATGCGGAGGCAGACGCTCAAACATATAATTGGACTGTGCCGGATATTATTGCATCGCAATGTTTAATTATGGTTGAAGACGCTGAATATACGAATTTATCCGATACGAGCGATGCTGCATTTTCAATAGCAGGTAGCGCTCCGTTGCTTGTACTAAATTCGCAAGAACACGATTTTGGTTTGGTTGAAATAGGTACTACTAAAAATGATACTATTTCATTTACCAATAACGGTGATGCGGATTTAAAAATAACAAATATTGTTATTGAGAATGGAATTTTCGGAGTTAAAAAAAGCTCATTAACCATTTCTTCATCAAGTAGTGGAGTATTAGAAATTACCTTTACGCCGGTGGATGAAAACAACGTCACCGCATCAATGGAAATATTAAGTAACTCATCAAATGGTACGGCATATGTAACATTAAAGGGGCAAGGATATAGTTACCCTGAAAAGATACCATTGAG
Organism: Melioribacteraceae bacterium; assembly: GCA_015486905.1. GTDB lineage: Bacteria > Bacteroidota > Ignavibacteria > Ignavibacteriales > Melioribacteraceae > WFQV01. The sequence continues at coordinate 1,341 of WFQV01000077.1, forward strand.
TTCTAATGTGTTTGACTTTGGTGATGAAGATGTTTTCAAGCAAGAAAATTACCGTATGGTAGGTATTCCGGGACAGCTTGGCGGAGTTTTGGGAGATTACATGGTAGGTACGGAAGGGAAAGATTGGGAAGCATATTATGATAATGGAAATGGCGATGTTTCGAAAGCGTTTGAAAAATATAGTCAAAGCAATACAAACTTTGAGATAGAACCTGGCAAGGGTTTTTGGGTAATAGCAGATAAGCAGCATTTGAATTTGCCATCGGAAGTTAATAGCGTGGTATTGGATGTTAGAACAAATAGCTATGGAATAAAACTTCATTCGGGTTGGAATATAATATCTAATCCTTTCCTCGACCCTGTTCCTTGGGATAACGTTAAAACACTAAACGGTATTACGCAACCGATATGGGATTATAAAGGAAGTTATGAAATCAGCACGGACCTGAAAAGTTTTAAAGGGTTCTATTTTTACAATGACCCTAAGAATGTTAAAGGTTACTTATTTGTTCCTTACAAAATAAGTAACGCTTCTTTAGCGAGTACAATTGTATCTAATTCTTTTGTAAGTAAAAACGTTGGTAAACTAAAACAGGTTAGTTTAAGTTTTATTCAAGGGAATAGGGAAACAAAAATATTGCTCGGTAAATCGTTAGGAGCAAGAGAAGGGATTGACAACTATGATATTTACGCCCCGCCGCAATTTGTAAATACTTTTAGTGCATACGTTGTGGAAGATTCATTAAACGGTTACAATAAATTCTATAGAGATGTTCGTCCGGCAGAAAGTAACGGTGAAATTTTTAATTTGGAATTGCAGTTAAAGGAAGCAGGAAAAGTAAAATTGCTAACCGAAGGTTTGGAGCAGTTTGAAGATGAAGAAATATATTTAATTGACAAAAGACTTAAGCGCGCAATAAATTTAAAAGGGAAAAAAGAATTTAACTTAAACTTATTGCACAAGGACAATTCATTTGATGTAGTAATTGGGAAACATGAATTTACAAGAAAAGTACTTTCTTCAATTCTACCGCAGAAATATATTTTGTATCAGAATTACCCGAACCCGTTTAATCCTAGTACATTTGTAAGATTTTCGTTACCGGAGAAAGGAAGAGTCACGTTGGAAATCTTTGACGTATTGGGACGTAAGGTAATAGATTTGGTAAAAGACAAAGAATATGAAGAGGGATATTATGAAGTGCTATTTGACGCATCTAATTTAAGTAGCGGAGTTTATTTCTATTCGATTAAGGTTAATAGTTTTTCCGATGTGAAGAAAATGATTTTGCTTAAATAGAGAAAAACAACCAGATAAACAAATAATAAAATGGAGAATAACATGAAAAAATTATTTATTATTGTTTTACCCTTCTTTTTAAGTCTATTTTTATCTTCTTGTAGCTCAATACCAAGTTGGTTTGAAGAAGTACCTCAGGATGCCGAACATCTCTATGCTGCAAGAACGGCAACATCTGCGGATATGCAATTAGCATTGGAAAAAGCGTCAATGGAAGCAAGAGCTGAAATAGCTCGACAAGTAAATTCTAAAATCGTTGAATTGCAAAAGCGATTCATCCAGGAAACGGGAGAACCCGGGAAAGGTGAACTTAACAAACATTTTGCTATTGCTACTAAGTTGGTAGTTAATACTACGTTAAATGGTAGCAAAATTACAGCCAAGAAATTCGTTAAAGACAAGAAAAATTGGCGGGCTTATGTTTTAGTCTCATACCCGTGGGGTAAAGCGAGGGATGAGTTCCTTAAAAACGTAAGGAAAGATCAACTGCTTTACACTAATGTTAAAAACACTAAGCTTTTCCAAGAGTTGGCTAATGAAGCTAAGTAGAAGTAAGTCATGAGATTTAATGACTTCTCATTAAAAAAGAATAAAGTTCTGCGGATTGCCGTAATAGTTTGTGCGGTCTGCATTGTCGAGCTGTTTTTAAGACAATTCGGCGCTTTGAAGTTTGTGGAACACACTTTCCTGGACACACAATTTCAAATGCGGAATCGTATTCAAGGTGCGGATACTAACATTGTTTTTATTGCAATAGATCAAAAAAGTCTTGATTTATTTGATAAGGAAGGGGTTGGCTGGCCTTGGCCCCGCAGTTTTTACAAGAAAATTCTTCAATTTGCCGAAGAAGGAAAAGCCAAAGCTGTGGTGTTCGACATTGATTTTTCCAACA
>WFQV01000078.1 GCA_015486905.1 Melioribacteraceae bacterium
ATGCATAATTGAACTGCTTTCGCAGTTCTTCTTATTTTGGCGTTGTTCTTTTCTGCGGGTTTCGCCCGCAGTTATTGATATTGAAGCGCTTCGCGCTTCTTTGTACGATATATCTATTTAAATAATTTCAAGAAAAATAAACTGCGGAGCAGTTGAATTCCTAATAACCCCGAATGAAATTCGGGGAAAAAGGATAAAATAAAAATACGCAACTGCGCTAGCAGTTGAATTTATTCCTTCTGTTTTTAATGAGCCTTTGGGGTTAAATATTTTGTCTTGAAATATTTATTATTTCTTTCTGCCACCTATTTTAAACCTGTACCACCCCAACAAGTTCTAAAAAAAATAATTGATTGCACTTTTTAAATTAGATTTGCTAAAAACAGAGGTAAAGTTTTTTAATCACTTTGGAAAAAACAGTCCCTCCCTAAACTCAGAGAAAGGGACTGTTTTAAAAAAATCCAATAAATTATTTGACAAGTTTATTTGTAAAGCGTCCCCCTAATTTTAAAGGGTCACCTTTATAGCCAAGTTTTTTCCAATCCAAGCGTTTTTTGCCATGAATGCCATGACAGTCAATGCATCTTAACGCTTTTTCTTTCGGTGCTACTTGGTGATTAATTGGCCAGTACATTTCGGTTTGTACAAAACCATAGGAACCTGAATAAGGAAGCCCCGCTGCCTTCATTCCAATTTCAGCAGCTTTGTTCCAATCATAGGTTTTCCAGAATCCGTCTTTGCCAAATAAGTGAGGATAAATAAGATAATCGTATTTAGAGTCGTAAATTTGTTTTCCTCTCATAACTTTGAAAGGATAAATTTTTGATTTCTTATCGGTAATACTGCCTTCCAATTTATTTAATTGAAGAGGTTTGGAGGGGTCAAATTTTTGTCCTGCCTCGTAATAATCCGCTTTGCCGTCGTACCAATAATATTCTGGTATTACATTTTTTTCCCAGACAAATTCACCTTTCTTTTTGTTAAAGGTTTCTTTCCCATATTTGTCGATTTTACCCTTTAAGTTCTTGCCTGCTTTAGACCAATCCCACCACATTTTAGTAGGTTCACCACGCGCAAACTCTGGAATATGGCAAGTTTCGCAAGCAACAGTTTTAATATGCTTGTTTAATATTGCTTCCGAGTGTACATCCTCGTCGTGACAGTCAAGGCAAGAAATGTGATGCGTGTTTGTAGCCATTGAACTATGGCTTGCACCCATAATCAAATGGTCTTTTGTTTTGTGGCATTCCGTGCAGGTAAAATCAAGTCCGCCCATGTGCACGTCAAGGTCTCTCGACGGATTGTACATACTATTGTCTAAGTCTCCGTGTTTTACGCCTGAGCCTCCGCCGCCGTTGAAGTGGCAAACACCGCAGTTTCTTCTTGTAGGCAAGTCAACACTTTGAGCAACCTTCACAAGATCTACGCTGGGATCGGGATACCCCGCGGCTGTCGGCTTTTTCTTGTACGTACCGGTTTGGTCGTGACATACAAGGCAATCAATATTTTTAGGGTCGTTAAAATCGAAGCTATTGTCTTTCCACCCGTAGCCAATATGGCAGCTTGTGCATCTCGGCTGATTGGAATTAATGCTGATGCAGAAATCGTTAAACATTGTTTTTTTCCCAACAGCATACATATGTCCGTTTGCATCTTTAGTGGAGTCACCAAGCCATTTCCAGTGGCTTGTTTTCATTATGGCGGGTGCTACTTCTGCGTGACACTCTAAGCATTTTTCCGTTACTTGGTGAGCATTCTTAAATGGTCCCTTGATTAAGTCCTTGTGGTACTGAGCATGAACAATAATGGAGGATAAAACCAACAATGGTAAAAGTTTTTTCCACATTTTTACGCCTCTAATTAATTTAAAAATATTTATAGATTTATAATTTACAGAAAAAAATTTTTTTAACAAATATTTGTCAAAATTTTAAATATTGTACGGGTTCAATAACCAACCGTTACTAAACAGGTACAAGTTTAAATTCTTGTGGCAAAAGATAAAAAATCAGAAATAAGAAATATTTAAATGCGATACGCAAGAGGTAAGACGCGAAACGTTAGTTTCATTATTAGTTAAAAGTTGAAAACGGAAAAATGATGACGTTCTGCACCGCGCAAAACACTACCGTGAAAGATATTGGAACATTTACAGCTACGATTTTGCGGGGGATAACCGGGAAAAATTTGTGCAAAAGCACTAAGATTACAAAGCGAAAACCACACAAAACAAAAAAGGCATAACCGTTCTAAGACGACTATGCCTTTAACAATAACCTAAATTTTAATTTTATTTTTTTACCTTTTCAAAATATTTAACCACCTTAAGGTTTCTTAATTCTTTTGCCTTTTCCTTACTGTAGCCCAATTGTTCGAAATTCATTATTCCGTTAGGACTGTGGCAATCCGAACATTTACGTCCGTCTTTAACTATGCCGTGGTTAATCATTAAATTTGCATTCTGTCTCATCCAATGGGGTTCAACGTTTCTTAAATTACCATTGTCATCAATAGGATATACATCAGACCATTCTTTTACTCCGAAGTAATACATAAACTCATCCATCATAAACACTTTGAAGGGATATTGATACATTCTTTTAATAATTGGATTTTCAATAGCCTTTTTTACAGAAGCAAGCGAATTGCCGGTTTCGTAGTAAGTCGGGTAATCAAAAGGAAGAATCATTGCACCGAAAGGACCGGAATTGCTCATATCTTCGTACATTTTGGCGTTAAATATTTTAAACGGATAAATTTTGCTATTCCCCATTTTCTGTAAAGGAATCATATTTTTAGCAATCATTTCTTTTCTTTGCTTTAATAATTCCGGCGAAAGGGGAGTAAGCGTATTTTTAATATCTTTCATGTATTCTTTTTTATTTAATCCTTTTCCTGCCAAATATTTGTCGAAGCCTTCACTTGCCGCTTTAACAATTTTAGGGTCCAATTTTTCAAATTGATTCATATAAGTATTGTAATACTTTGATGTCTCATTCTTGAAGTCGGGATTAGCGCCCAAAGCACCTGCTAAGAACGAGCCGTTACCGTTAAACCAATAGAAATTGTAACCAACGTTAACTTTACCCGAACGTACAATATCGGTAGGTGTGTACAAACCTTCTTCTTCGCTCCAAGTTGGATTAACCCAATCTCTAAGAACCACATTTTCAGGTTCCAAATCTTTTATGTGGCAAGTTTCACAAGCTAATTTAGCGGTATGTCCATTCAAGATAGCGCTCGTTACAGGGTTTTTCGAATGGGGCGCATCAGTGTGGCAGCTTTCACAAGAAACTTTTTTACCCGGCAAATCGTTAGAGATTAAATCAACACCGCCTGTACCGCGAGGTATTTTATGCCCCTCGGGTACGTGGCAGTCCAAGCAGTTCATCCCTGCGGCAGCATGAACATCGTCGTGAGGGCTAAATGGAGTTCCCCTTTTCGTGCCTACGTGTAAAATTCGTTTGTTCTTGTAACCCAAATGTTTGTTTGCATCGTTGTATTTGTAAACATCTCCGCCCAAATCATGCTGGTGGCATGTTAAACAATTGTAGTTTGTTGGTTTCGTAACTGCCATTGCGGATTTCAATGTCCTGTCCTCGTTCCAACGGTAGCCCACATCATCCTTTATTACATATTTGTAATTCATATCGTAGGTCTGTGAATGGCAAATCAAGCAGTCGATTCCTTCTTTCGCTTCTTCCGGCACATCACCGAAAGGCATCATCTTCTCGGTCGCCGGCTGGTAATTTCCGCCAATGTGGCACTGACCGCAACCCTCACTCCGGTAAACAACTTTTCCGCTTTTCCCATTAGGATACGATTTCACTAAAGCCGCCCAGCCTGTCCAAGAAAAACTTCCCGGTATTCCGCAGGCGCGGTCAATTTTTCCGATTGGAATTTTGTGGCTCCCCTCATTAACTTTTCTTCCGTCAAAGCCATAGGTTGTAAAACCAGCAACTTTCCTCATGAAAGTAAAGTGAATTGAATTGACCACATCGTCCATGGTATTAACTGTTTCAATAGAGCCGTCGGCATGGGTCACTTTCATTGTCTCGTGACATTTTAAGCAGGTTTCAGGTCCTTTGTATTGGCGAATTCCGGCATCGCGAAAATATTTAATATGTTTGAATTTAGTCTGGTTCTGGAATGAACGTGTGTTTAATAGCATATTTATTTTCTGCCGACGGATAGCTTCGTCTTTCTCGTTTGCGGTTAATTTTTCGGCGGCGGCAAGTCTTTCTTCTCTAATCAATTCTTTTGCGGTCGCTTCAAATTCCTCGTCAGTTAACTTTTTGCTGGAGTCATAAGTCAGCTCTCCGTTTTTTACGCCGGTGTACCATTCAAATACCGGCTCATAAAAAAACTGCATAAACAAAAAGAGAACCACTATTATTGCTACAATGATTCCAATGGTTTTACCATACCAAGTTTTTAAAAATGATTTTTTATTATTCATAATTACTTCTCCGCAGAATATTCAACTGATTTGATATTATGTTTTAAAGAACCTTTTCCGTTGCTTGCATGACAGTCCACACATTTTTTCTTGTCCCAATTCTTATCTTCTTTAATTTCTTTTTCATGGACTACTCTGAGATCAACTCTTTGTGGATCGCCTTCTCTAAACTTATATTTTAAATCATGGCATTCAACGCATCTTTGATTTGCTGGGATAACTTTCTCGTTCACTTCGGGAATTAAGCTTTTTTGGAAACCCAAAGTGTGCGGGTCATGGCAATCGGCACAGGAGAAATCATCCCCCATAGTTTGGTAGTGCACACTGTTGTGAAATTCGTTCCTAATCTTTTTGAAGCTTTTACCTTTAATCATTAAATCCTCATCGTGGCAATTTGCGCATTTTAGCTTCTCGTTCTTCAGTTTTTTAGGATGCGGTAATTTGGCAAAATCTTCGCTATGGCAATCTACACAAAGAAGACCCCCATGATGGGATTTTTTATATGCCTTCACATCGATTGAAAGATTTTTTATTACTCCCATATCATTATCTCTTACGCTTAAAGTTTGCATTGAATGACATTGCAAACAATAATCATTTGAGTCATTGTAACTTTGTGAATAAACAGAAATAGTAAAGAAAGGAAGGAGTAAGAGAGCGAACAAATAAAATTTCTTCATATTTCTCACCTTATATTTTTGGATTAAATTAATATTTTTTAGCCTAAAACACATTTTACTATTTTATGACACTAAAATAAGCCATTGTTGTCTTTTATGCAAAAATTACGTTCCGGTTTTTTGCTTTTTTTTAAATATTTAGGCTTAAAAAAAATGAAAGAAAAACGAAAATTCAAAGTGACGTGTCTTTTTTTTGATTTTGCGCTGCCACCCTTTAATTGTTTTAGGCTGTAAAATAATTTGCGTTTACACTCTTTAAATTAACGTTATTAAAAAGCAAAGGGGCTGAGCCTAAATCCGGCTTATTTGCACGAACAAATACCGTAAATGTTAAAAGAGTTGCCTAAAAAGCAATTTTAAAAATCAACTCTAAACCAAATCTACAATTGAGCCGAACTCCGGGTCGAACAATCTTTTGTAGGTGCGCAGTGCAAATGCGTCGGTCATACCGGCGATGTAGTCACAAACG
>WFQV01000079.1 GCA_015486905.1 Melioribacteraceae bacterium
ATTTTTTAACAATAGAAAGAGAAGATTACAATGTTGAAGATTAATAATTTACATGCAAACGTTGAAGGCAACGAAATTCTTAAAGGAATAAATCTTGAAATAAAACCCGGCGAAGTTCACGCAATAATGGGACCGAACGGCTCGGGTAAAAGCACACTGGCAAACGTCCTCGCCGGTTACGAAGTTTACAATGTTACCCAAGGTGAAGTGACTTTCGAAGGGAAAAACCTTTTAGGGTTGGCACCCGAAGACCGCGCCCGCGAAGGAATTTTTCTTGCGTTTCAATACCCGGTTGAAATTCCCGGAATTACAAACACTACTTTCTTAAAGACAGCAATCGACGAAGCAAGGAAATACAAGGGGCTGCCGGAAATTTCCGCAAAAGAGTTTTTAGATTTGCTTAAAGAAAAGGCGGCAATATTAGAAATGGATACCTCTATGACAAGCCGTGAGGTTAACGTCGGTTTTTCCGGTGGCGAGAAAAAACGGAATGAAATCCTTCAACTTTTAATGCTCAATCCCAAATTAGCTCTTTTGGACGAAACGGACTCGGGTTTGGATATTGACGCTTTGCGAATTGTGGCTAACGGTGTAAATAAATTCCGTTCCGAAAACAACGCCGTTTTACTTGTAACCCACTACCAGAGGCTTTTAAATTACATCGTTCCCGATTTTGTTCACGTCCTTTACAAAGGAAGAATCATTAAAAGCGGCGGGAAAGATTTGGCTTTGGAACTTGAAGAAAAAGGTTACGACTGGCTTAAGAATGAAAATTACGAAACCGCTTCGGTTTAGGAGTTTAAGATGAAAAGAAAAAGAGAAATTGAGGAAGCCGTTAACCGGTACAAAAATAAATTTAACGAATTTGAGAACAGGCTAAACGGAGAGAAGGAAAAATTCCCTCACACCCTCCGCAGGCAAGGAATTTCACGATTAGAAGAAATCGGCTTCCCCACATTAAAAACGGAAGAATGGAAATACACAAACATTCTTCCGATTATTAAAACCAATTTCGAACCCGTTACTTGGAAAAGCAAAGCAAATTTTGACTTAAGCAAAAAGTTTTTGACAGATTCTGATTTCGATGGCATTATTTTCTACAACGGTACATTTCAGGAAAACTACTCCACGCTTTCCGATTTACCCGAAGGAACAATTGTTGACAGTCTTCAAAACGCCGTAGAAAAATATCCCGATTTGGTTCAAAAGCATTTAGGGAAATATTTGAAAATAGATTCCGGTTTCGACGCAATTAATTCAGCGTATTTGAAAGACGGGGTTTTCCTTTACTTACCGAAGAATGCCGTTATTAAAAAACCGTTGCAAATTCTTTTTTACACCGATTACAAAAACGGAATGGTAACTTACAGAAATTTAATTGTAACGGAAGATAATTCAGATGCAAAAATCATCTTGAACCACACGGGAGAGAATGAAAAAAAATATTTTATTAGCTCGGTCAATGAAATTTCGGTGGGTGAAAATTCGAGCCTGAAACTCTATTCGCTCCAATCCGAAAGTGAGAGCGCCTACCACATCGGCAAATCGGAAGTAAAAATAAAAAATTCCGGCACGTTCAAGCATTATTCTTTTTCGTTCGGTAGTAAGATTGCCCGTAATGATATTGCCGCACATCTCGATGGCGAAAACATAAACTGTAATTTGTACGGACTTTATTTGGGTAAGGGCAAGCAGCACATCGACAATCACACATTCATTAACCATTCCAAACCGAATAGTTTCAGCGAAGAACTCTACAAAGGAATTCTGGAAGACGAATCGCACGGCGTCTTCGCCGGCAAAATATTAGTTAGCCCCGACGCTCAAAAAACCAACGCTTACCAATCCAACAAAAACGTTTTGCTTTCCGATTCGGCAACCGTTGACACCAAACCGCAGTTGGAAATTTACGCCGACGATGTAAAATGTTCCCATGGTGCAACCGTAGGCAGGCTGGATAAGGATCAATTTTTCTACATCATTTCAAGGGGAATTCCAAAGAACATTGCTCGCTCAATGTTAATAAAAGCCTTCACTAACGACGTGTTGACAAAAGTAGAAATAGAAAAATTGAGAGAACTGCTTAATCAAACAATTTTTCAATATCTTCAGGGAGTTTAATTCTAATGGAAACGGAAGAGAAGGGAGTGAAATTCGACGTTCAAAAAATAAGGGAACAATTTCCGATTCTTAACCGGGAAGTAAACGGCAAACAGTTAGTTTACTTCGACAATGCTGCAACCACCCAAAAACCACAGCGTGTAATTG
>WFQV01000080.1 GCA_015486905.1 Melioribacteraceae bacterium
AACTCAACCAGCTCTCTAAAAGGATTAAAATCTTCACTTCGAAACCTTCGGTATCATTTTTGTTTTTCATTATTGTTTTTAAAAATATTCAGCCCTTTTGAAGATGTTCATTTTTCAAACCTATTAACCCTTTCCCCGCATTCTGCAGGTCGGGAAGGGAGGGAAAGTGTAGGTGGAAAAAATAAGAAAAGCAAGCAATGCGGTAAAATGCTTAAAAACAATATCACACAGATTGAACGCTATGCCAAATTTTGAGGAATTTCTTTAAATGACCGAACAGTGCTTTTAGGACAACCCCGGAAAGATCAAATATTTCTTAGCCCCCACGGAGTTTACCCCGCCTTGGCGGGGAACATCTAATTAATCACGGATTTCAAACAGTGGGTGCAACAAACAAAAACAACAATAAAAGTTTTGGCTCGATTTTTGGCAGGTTCATTTCGGAAAAGCAAAAAAATCGTGACAAAACGTTCAAGAGAGAAAAGCAAGCTAAAAATTTTTTACCACCAAATTTAAACTTGTACAGAACAAATAACGGAAAAGAACAGCGCTCGTAATTCATTAATTAAGACTCGTCCGCTTTAGGGATAATTTGTAATATCTTTTTAATCTGTTCAGAGTTCGTAAAACAGTTTTCTCTTTTCCCTTGTTCTCAACCTTAATCTTTCTTGAGATTTAACGTGATAGGGAATAGCGTAGCGAACCATCACCATTCGGCAAGGCATTAAAAAAATCTTTTCCACACAACAGATTTCTTAGTCGCTGTAAAGATTAATTTTCTTACACAAAGAAATTTGCGAACACTTTTTACTATTCTTCGAAACTCATCTTTTCGAGTTTAAGCAATCTGTTCCAATAATTGTCAACGTGTTCTTGGATATTTTTTATTGCTTGTCCCGTTTCATCTTTGAAGAGGTGCCTGAACCTGCCTTGTTTTCCCAAGCATCTTTCAACCGGAACTTTTTCCTTCGGGAAATAATTAACTCGGAATTTCTGATGTTCCACTTCGAAAAGCGGGAAGAGTTTTGTATCTACCGCCAGTCTCGCAATTGTTATTGATTGAGCGGGGTCTGTTTTGTGTCCCGGAGGGCAGGGTCCGTCAATCATTAAAAGTCTGAACCCTTCGGTTTCTTTTGCCTTCTGAATTTTACGTCTGTAATCTTCAATGAATGCAAGCGAGCAGGTTGCGGCGTAAGGAATATTGTGTGCGGCAACGATGCCCATTAAATCTTTAGGCCAGGTCTTTTTGTAATTTGCCTTGGGGTTTGTGGTTGTAACCGCACCGTAAGGTGTTGCCGTGCTTGTTTGTATTCCGGTGTTCATATAAGCGCCGTTGTTGTTCACAACGTAAAGTAAATTTTCACCGCGGGATGCGGCTCCCGAGAGAGATTGAAATCCAATATCGAAAGTACCGCCGTCGCCGGCAAGGATTGCGACGGTAGCGTCTTTCTTACCTTTCCTATCCAATGCCGCTCGGATTCCCGTAGCTGTAGCAGGTGCTGCGGCAAATACAGTGTGCACCACGCTACCTTTAATTTCATTTAGAGGATAAGGACCGGCAATAATGGAAAAGCAGGAAGCCGGAACGACGTAAACCGTGTTCTCGCCGAGTATGCTTGCCAAATGTCTTACGAGCAAAGCCCAGCCGCAGCCTCTACAACTTAAACCGCCGGAGAAAACCTTTTCATCTTCAATTAAAAATTTATTAGCAGGTAACATTTTAAAACCTCTATTTTCTTTTCAAAATATTATTCCAAATCAATCCAAGTAACATCTTTCGGTTCTTCCATTGTCTTAAGAATTACTCTTTCAATGGTAACGGGAGGAACGTCTTTTCCACCGAGTCCTGTAAAGACATCGTAAATTTTCAAGTTACGTTCACCGTAAAGAGCGCGTTTCATTTCCATCATTAACGCTCCTTCCTTATCACCGGGGAAGTTTCTTTCAATAGTAACGATAGCGGTATCGTCCGAAAGGGGCGCAAGAGCGTTAAGGACAGTTTCTTTCGGGAACGGTTTAACCAAACGTAATTTTAAAAGTCCGACTTCCGGGTAACGGGGTAGAAGTCCCCGCGCTGTGGAAGTAATGCTTGATATGGTAACAAGCACAATTTTTGTTTGAGGTGTAATATTGTAGGCCTCCACCGCTTGGTATTTTCTGCCGAAATGTTTTCCAAAGTCTTCGCCTACTTTATTTGTAAGCTCTTCAACTTTTTGAATATCTGTCCAGTAGCGATAATTAAAGGTTTCGTATTTATCCGGGGCAATCAATCCGCCGAAGGCTTTCGGGTGGTCAACGTCAATTTCTCCGCCTTTCATTTTTTTCGGAGGAAGGAATTCGTCAACCAGGCTCTGCTCCGGCACCCAAACATTTTCGCTTGTGTGGCTTTGGTAAAAAGCATCGAGGACAACCATGACGGGCAAATCCAATTCTTCGGAAATAATGTAAGCCTGGATTACCGAATCAAGAACCTCTTGTGAGCTTTCACCGTAGAATTGTACCCAGCCGGTATCTCTCTGCGAAATTGAGTCCGTTTGGTCGGACCAGATATTCCAAGGAATAGAAGGTCTTCCGACATTGCAAATTACAATAGGCAGACGGAAGTGAGCTATGGCATGAAGGACTTCGTGAGCATAAAAAAGTCCCTGTCCGCTTGTTGCCGTAAAAACTCTTTCGCCTGCTATTGCCGCTCCCATTGCAGCAGCAAAAACGGAGTGTTCACTGTCCATATTAATGTAAATAGCATCCAACTCACCGGTAGCAACTTTATTGGAAAGTTCCTCCACGATTGTTGTTTGCGGTGTAATTGGGTAAGCGGGAATGAATCCCGCGCGGCAGAGTTTTGCCGCTTCAGCAGCAGCGTAATTCCCTTTTAGAATTTTTTGCGTATGCCGTGCGTAAAATTTTTCATTTTCCGTTTGTGTATTTGCCGAATTATTTTTAGTTGTTATATTATTCATATTCCACCTCGCTCAATTTAAAATCAATTGCCGAGCACGGGCATTCTTGGACGCAAATTCCGCAGCCCTTACAATAGTCGTAATCTATTCGTAAGCGGCCGTCTTCGTCAACGTGTATTGCAGCATCGGGACAATAGTTGTAGCAGTTCCCACAGCTAAAGCATTCGCCGCAGTGCAAGCATCTGTCCGTTTCGGCGGCTACATCTTCTTCGGTTAATCCTTCGGCAACCTCTTCGAAGTTCAAGTAAAATTCTTTGTCGTATTTAATTTTGTTGTCATGCCTTGGAGTCGGTAAATAGTAGGCAAAGTTCAAATCCGTAGGAATTACAATTTGCTCTTTAACTTCTTCATGTGTGTAGGGACGGTTGTTAAAATAAGCGTCAATTTCTTCGGCAACTTTATTTCCGCTGCCTATTGCTTCTACAACCGTTCCGCCCCATGCCATGTCGCCCGAGCAGAAAACGGGAATTTTGCTTTCAAATTCCGTCCGCCCTTGCTCGGCTTTAATCCTTTCGCCGTTAAATGCAAAGGGATCGTATTTCTGCCCTATCGCTTTAATAATTTTATTGACAACAACTTTTGTTTCGGAATTAGGGATCGGAATAGGCCTTCTTCTACCGGATTCATCCGGTTCACCCAATTCCATTTTAATCATAGTTATTTCTATCTCATTTTCGGAGATTTTATTAAGTGCTACCGGAGTAGTTAGGAATTCAATTTTAACTCCTTCCGCAAGAGCTTCCTCCACTTCGAGATGAATGGCAGGCATTTCTTTGACCGTACGCCGGTAGTAAATGGTTGGAATTGCTCCGAGTCGCAGGGCAGTTCTGGAAACATCTATTGCAGTATTCCCACCGCCTATTATTGCAACGTTGTCACCTTTTTGAATTTCGTAAGAGTTTTTATTTAGTTTGAACTCACGCAGGAAGTCGATTCCGTCGAAGGCAAGCTCCTCGTTGGGAATTCCCATTGTGGTGCCGATATGCGAGCCTACCGCAGTAATAACGGCGTCAAAGTCATTTTCAAGCTCTTTAACCGTGACTTTTTTGTTTGTGAAAATCTTAACGCCCGCTTTTTCGATTCTTCCTATTTCTCTGTCAAGGGTATCGTCGGGTAATCTGAATTTCGGTATTCCGGTGCGCATCATTCCGCCTGTTTGAGGCAGCGCTTCAAAGACGGTTGTTTCGTAACCTTTTAATCTTAATCGTAGTGCGGCTGTTAATCCTGCAGGTCCAGAACCGATTACAGCAATTTTTTCTTTCTTCGAAATCTCAGGCGATTTGTAATTAACATCTCCTTCCTTATCGCCTAAGAACCTCTCTACTCCACCGATGTTAAGCGGCTTGTCGAATTCATTACGGTTACAATTTTGTTCGCAAAAATGGGGGCAAACCCTTCCGGTAATTGCAGGGAAAGGATTATGTTCCAAAATCAGTTCGTAAGCCTCGCGGAATTTCTTTTCGTTACTCAGACGTAGAAATCCGCGAACGTCCGTCCCTGCCGGACAATTGGCGGAACAAGGTGCTTGTTTGGTTGTGAAGGAAGGTGTAAGAACACGCCAATTCCCGGTTTTGTTGATTGCCATCGGTTCCGACCAGGAGGGGAACTCGGGAACTTCGTCCAAGTTAAATTTATTACCGGATGTAAGACTTTCCAAATCCGAGCGAACTTCTTCCTGAGTAGTTGAATTCAACAAATCGGTTAAAAATGTGTAATTGCTTTTTAACCCTACAATGCTATCGAATGCAATGATTGCCGCTTCCGCATTTTCTTTTGGTTTTGTAGGAACGTTTTCGGAAATGATTTTTGTGCCGAATTCAATGTCGGTGTCAAGAAGTTTCAGAACGGCGCCGATCATTGCCGAGTTAACAATAGGAAGCGATTTGCTTCCCAATCCTTTTTCAAGTGATATTTTAGTAGCGGGAATAGTGAAAAGGTTGTCGGTTTTATCTTTAAGGTCGGAGATTGATTTTTCCGTATTAATTAACACCGCACCGTTTTCCCTTAAGCCGTCGAAGACCGGAACTTGGGATAATAGAGTCTCGTCGAAAACTACTATTAAATTTGGGCTGTAAATATTGCTTCTGTTCAAAATTTCCGTCTTTGAAACTCTTAAGAAAGCTTGAATAGGAGCGCCGGTTCTTTCAACGCCGAAAGCGGGAAAAGCTTGTACGTAATAACCTCCGATTGTGCCGAATATCTTGGCTAATATTTCAAAAGCCGTCACCATTCCTTGTCCGCCTCGTGCGTGACCTCTAATCTCTAGCATAGCTTTTCTCCGTATGGTTATGATTATCTGCTTTTAAATGAAATAATTTTTTTATGGTATGTAATTTATTTGGAACTGTAATATTCATCTCAATATTTAGAAAAAATAAAAGAATATTTTTGTTAAGTGAAATTAAAACATTTTGACGAAATATTGAAATTAAATCTTTCTCGGTGCATGCTTAAAATCGGTGTTAAAAAATAAAAAAAATAAGAAAGAAGGAACGAGAAATCCGACTACGCCCTCGCTGCGCTCGGGCTACGTCGCGATAGGTACGTCTTCATTAAACCATGTAAATTCTATCACTTTCTAGATGTTCAAAAGAAAGACGCGAGACGTTAGAGGTAAG
>WFQV01000081.1 GCA_015486905.1 Melioribacteraceae bacterium
TCTTTTTATGTAGAGGAATAACTTCTACACTGGGTGATTTAATAGTTGGAAGATGTAAAAGCAATTTGTTAAAGTACGTTTGTACCTTTTTTGTATTTTCTTTTAACTTTGTAACGCTATTTAAATAAGAATTACCTTGCCCACCTATTAATGCAATTACAACTTCGGCGGTATCGTTTAAGTTCATTGTGAATGGTCCGGTCATTAACCACAATCTCCTATCGCCGGGTCCATCAACAACACCGTCAATCAGTCCGGTACCCGCTACAGGGTCACCCGGTAAAAAATAAGTTCCGTAAAGTGTAGTGACTGCTAAATTAATAGAAAAATTATTTCCGTGTGGATAAGGTGGATCCGGACGTTTCCCTCTCATAAAATTATAATATTCAAGCGCACCGGTATAATCAAATGATGGGTCCGTAAATGTTCCGCCAGAGCCGTGACGGATAAAAGTGCTCATCGGTTTTCTATTTACATATTTGTAACCTTTTCTCCATCTTAAGTTAACTATTGCACTGTCGTTAGGATTACCGGTAAATTTTGACACTCCTTGCAAAATACAGTATCCTCCTGCCGGTGGAACCATTCCCAAACCGGAATAAATTTTATCATTATTACTTGAATTGTAAGTATATCCTAAATTTAATGTTGTATCACAGCCCGCAAAGTCATCGACAGCGTCTCCCAAATCGGTATCCGACCATTGATTAATATACATGCTGTCAATGTGTGAATTAGCCGGTGTATCCGATGTTCCTTTGTAAATTATATCCACTTTTTTGAATATGGTATTTCCTAACGCTCCGTAATATGAGTACGACCAGTATGTTTCCGTAATTTCCAATCCAATTGGAATCGAACCGTAAGGTTCGGTAGATTTTGATTCGGTATATTTTATAAATATAGTTTGTGATGCACCCGGAACACCGGGGATATCAATTGAAGGGTCGTATTTGCCGTTACCGTCAACGTCCTCGTAAATTGCTCCTTTATCAGCGGGCCATTCGTTCCAGTCTTTTTCATACTGTTCTCGCAGCTGCTTAATGTCTGTATTTGTAACATCCACTATCGGTTTTAAAAAATAATTTGCCGCATCCCTTTTTAAATTGGCGGTCTTATAGTCCGGTCTTACTCTGTATAATCGTGTTATTGCTTTGTTTCCGCATATATATGTACTACCGTTTACCCTAACCTTTTGTGACTTCCCGTCATAAACCAATCCGCCCCAAACAATTCCTTCGGAAAAAATCATACCCGCATCTGAGCCGTTAGGAAAACTTCCGTTCCAAAATCCTGACTTTACTCTCCAATTATGAAAACCGTTATCGCTAACCCAGCTTGTAATATTGCCCACGTCTATTATGCTTTCCGCCGGGTTAATGGAACCATTTGCTATTACCGGCTTTCCAAGCATTTTATTTTTTACGATTTTATTTTGAGAAAACAAGACGGAATTAAATGTGGCTATGATGAATAAAATAAATATAGCTTTTAAATAAATTATTTTTCCCATTTTTTTGCCTCTTATAAAACATCGGGAGTTTATAATTGAAGTTTAAACATTTATTCAAAAAAATGCAAATATCCGGATTGTGCTAAATTGGTACGGGGTTAAAATTGGTGGCAAAGGATAAGAAAATTAGAAATGAGAAACTAGAAATAAGAAATGTTTTTCGTTAGACGCAAGACGCAAGAGGTAAGACGCGAGACGTGACGTTAGCCTTATTATTAGTTGAATGGTGAAAGTGGAAAAAGGCTTACTGAAGGGGTTTAAGTTGGTTCTTGAAAAATCGAAAACCTTGCATGGTTGGATGGTCCGCCTTCGCCATCGCTGCATTAGGGCTTCAGCGCGACAAGTTGGATGGATGCATGATTGCATGAATAGTATCCTCAATTAAATTGTTGTTTTTTTTTGTCAAAATATTTTTGCTGTAAAGTTTTTAATTCATAATTCAAAACTTGCCTACCGCCTGCCTGCCGGTAGGCAGGGCAGGCAGGTTCATCATTCATAATTGCGGCTTGCCGCGATATGGATGCTTGGATGGATGGATTATTGGATGGTTGGATAATTTTTTACTACCAATTTTAAAATTTCCCTCTTTCAAGAGGGGGTGGCTCCCAACTAATCCCGGCTTGTCGGGATAAGTCGGGAGACGGGGTGTTGAAAAATTAGAACTTTTAACTATGCCAAACATTTCGATAGATTGCTTCACTTCGATATCTTCGACCTCTTTATGGTCGGTGAGGTTATGTTAGACCGTAGCGTAGATTGCTTGCAATCTGCGAAAAGAGTAAAAAAAACAAAAGATAAAAATTAAAACTTCACAGTTTGCCCGCTACGCTTAGCAAACTGTGCTACGCTGTGCTGTTAATTTCACAATTTAAAATGCGGTACGCACGGAATTTAAAATCCCATTAACCCACGGATTTATCCTTGGGGATGTACGAGGGAAAGCCCGAAATCACCAAACCGGTTTACCTATCCCTAAAAATATAAGCTGGACTAAAAAATGCATGAAACGTTTATCAAAATTAACAACTTCGATACCTTCGGCATCGTTTTTTCTTTTTTTTGTTTCTTTCTATAGACATTCAACCCCGACACCCGCCCCTTCGGGGTCGGGGGCTATTTTAATTCAGTTGAAATGCTTATTAGCACACCTTTTTATAAGTGAAGGAAGAGAAAGAATATCATTAAAAATAAATTTCACATTTTCATTCTCTTCTACCAAATAGATTGTCTCAAGTTCAAGCTATCCACGAGAGAACCGCGAAGCGGTTCAAAGTATGTAGAACAAAAGAATAAAAAAAGAAAAGAGAACCCTGAAGGGGTTCAAGTACATTCTTCGATACCTTCGGCATCTTTTTGTTTTGCCAAATATTTTTCTACAAACTTTCTGGGGTCGGTCGTTTTTCAAACCTATCCACCCTTTTCCTGAATTCTGCGGGGCGAGGTTCTAAAAACACACAAAGAA
>WFQV01000082.1 GCA_015486905.1 Melioribacteraceae bacterium
CGAACGGATATTGCAATGTGGCAATGCCGTTTAATTCCACCTATCTTTTAGCCGGAAGCGGCAGGGGCGTGAAAATAATTGACTATTCGGACGCCGCACACCCGGTAATGATTGCACAGATTAAAACCGAATCGGATATAAGCGGAATAGCGGTAAACGGAGATTATGCTTATATTGCAAGCGATTCTCCTTACGGTGAATTTCCGGAAGGTTTTTACATTGTGGATTTATCCGATGTTTCCAAACCAGTAATCGACTATTATAAAGACTACTCTTCAAGTGCCGGCGCTTTTGCTATTGCGAACAACGGCAGCTACGTTTTTGTTGCCACAATCGGTGCTGTTTATTGTTATGATGCGTCCAATCCCACAAGTCCGCAAAAATTAAGCACGATGAGTGTTTCAAACGCTCCGCATGGATTGTTTTATGCGGATAACAAGCTGTACGTTGCGGCACAATCGAGCGGGCTGGTTATTTTTGACGTTTCAAATCCTGCCAAACCTGTTCGTTTAGGCAGTTTGGCATCCTGGGGAGAGAAATGTGCCGTGCAAGACACTTTGGCTTTCTTAGTACAACAAGGGTCACCAATGCAAATAGTTTCCGTGGCAGACCCTTCCAAACCGTACGTTATTACCGAGCTTCAAAAAGATTCTGCCTCATCAATGGAATATCTAATGGACGTAAAAATAAAAGGAAATCTTATTTACATAGCCGGCGATACCTACATTCAGGATAAAGGACAAATGGCACAGTTAAAAATTGTCGATGTTTCTAATCCCAGCTCCCCAAAAGTATTAAACTCATTTTTCAATCCGGTTAACATGGGTGCACCGGAGCGCGGTGTTTCCGTTCAATTATTAAACAATAAATGTTTCATGGCTTTCGGAAACGGCTTTCAAATATTTGATGTAACAAATTCCCAATACATTAAATTACTTTCGAATTATTACACATACAGGAGGGACGGCAAAGTAAAATTTGCTAACGGTTATTTGGTAATGGCTTACAAAACAATGCGAAGCAACATAAACGGTTTTTCAATTTACAACGTCAATAACCCACAGAGCATAGTTGAAGAAAGCAATTATTTTTTGAAAGGCGACGGAGGTAATTTTGATTTGGCGGTTGACGGAAACATCCTTTGCCTGACCGACACAAAACAAATTTCGGTTGTGGATACATTAAGCGCTGTACATATTTTCGATATTTCGACGCCTTCTCAGCCAAAAGAATTAAATGCAATCAAAGTACCATTTGTGTTGAAAAGCCCGGCTGTGGCGCTTAGTAATAATTTACTCTGTTTTATTGACAGATCGGTTACCGGAGATGATTCCCTTCGCGTTGTGGATATTTCCGACCCGCTACATCCGAATGATGTAGGAGGCTATCATGTGGACCCATGGAAAGAAGGTTATAGTGTGGAGAAAATGGAATTCACCGGTACTTATTTACTGTTAGGAAATGGAAAGGGATTGTTGATTCTTAGTTTGGCAACTCCGAGTAATCCGGCTTTTGTTGACTATTACGATTATCCTGCTAATGATTACGATTGCTACGGGATGAAAGTAAAGGGCGGGAATGTTTATTTGTCCCACGCCGAAGGATTTGAGATTCTTAATATTACTAACCCTGCAAACATTACAAAGGAATTTTATTACAAAACCAAAAATGGTTTTGTGCTCGATATTGATTATGATGCTACTAACGGGGATATTTACCTTTCGGATGGCAAAGTTGACATCGTTTCTTTGGGCGGTGATTCGTCCGTTGTTTCTCAAGGTTATTACGACACTAAAGTCTATCGTCCTCACGGCTTGGTTTTTGAAAACAACAAGCTGTACGTTTCTTATTTCGGTTTACATATTTTTAAGAAGGGAATAGATACAGACGTAAAAACAAACGGAGCATTGGAACCAATTGATTTTAAATTGGAACAGAATTATCCTAACCCGTTCAACCCTACAACAACAATAAAATATTCAACCCCTGTTGTAGGGACAGCTCACGAGCTGTCCGTACGTTTAACAGTTTACGATATTCTTGGTCGTAAGGTTACAACCCTTGTAAACAAAACGCAAAAGCCCGGTAATTATTCCGTGCAATTCAACGCGGGCAACTTACCAAGCGGAGTTTATTTTTACAAGTTAAAAGCAGGAAATTTTACGGTTACGAAGAAAATGGTGTTGTTAAAATAACTACGTAAAAAATTGAAGGAGGTTAAAATGCGAAAAATTATATTAATGATATTTTTTGCTTTTGCCTTTGAATTAAAGGCTCAAAATGGGAATTGGGTTACTTACAATTCGAGTAATTCAGAACTTCCGACAGCTTCCGTTACTGCTGTAGCAATCAATGCTAACGGAACGGCATGGATTGGGACTTACGGTAAAGGATTGGTTAAATATGACGGAACTAATTGGACCATTTTTAATTCCGGCAATTCGGCTTTGCCCAGCGATTACGTTAATGCTTTAAAGATTGACGCAGCAGGGAATTTGTGGATTGGCGCTGGATTTATGAGTGACGGCGGACTGATTAAATTTGATGGTAACAACTGGACAGTTTTCCAAACAAGCAATTCAGGCATCCCCGATAATTCAGTAAATTCAATTGCTCTTGAAGGAAGTCAGAATTTTTGGCTTGGAACCAACGAGGGCTTAGCTGAATTTGACGGCACAAATTGGACTGTTTACAAATCCGACAATTCAGGACTTCCAAACAATACAATTTATTCGGTGGCAATAGATGCAAACGGGAATAAGTGGATTGGTTGTCCGGACGGACTTGTAAAATTCGATGGTACTAATTGGGCTGTTTACAACAAAAGCAATTCAGCTATTCCTGAAAATTCCGTAAGCGCAGTGGCGGTTGACGCTTCCGGTAAAATATGGCTCGGTGTGGGCGATTCTTACAACCCGGCAGGATTGGCAGTTTTTGACGGAACTAACTGGACTATTTACAATACAGGAAATTCAAACCTACCCGACGATGTTGTTAACGCGATTGTAATCGATCCTTCAGGAGTAAAGTGGATTGGTACATCGGCAGGATTAGCAAAATTTAACAGCGGCAATTGGACGGTTTTCGACGCCAATAATTCCCCCCTAAAAGACGATTTCGTTAATTCAATTACAATTGACAGCAAAGGGAACAAATGGATTGGTACCAGCGGAATCTTCGGACCCCCGCTGGTTGTTTACAACGAAAATGGTGTGGTTTTAGATGTTGAAAGAATCGACAATAACCTCCCGTTAAAATTTGAATTATTTCAAAATTATCCCAATCCTTTTCCCGCCTGTGGCGGTAAAGGTAACCTGACAACAACAATAAAATATTCAATTCATGCTGTTGTAGGGACAGCTCACGAGCTGTCCGTACGTTTAACGGTTTACGATATTCTTGGTCGCGAGGTTACAACCCTTGTAAACAAAGCGCAAAAGCCCGGCAATTATACCGTTAGATTCAATGCATGCAATTTACCAAGCGGAGTTTATTTTTACAGATTAAAAGCCGGGGATTTAAC
>WFQV01000083.1 GCA_015486905.1 Melioribacteraceae bacterium
CTGCTGCCCGAAGAAAATGAAACTTTAATCGAGGCGTTTGAGGTTGTGAATTATTTCAAAATCCACCGCAAACATTGCGTGTTATTGCTTAATGAAATAATCGTTAACCGGCAGGAAATTCAAGAGTACGAAAAAATTTCTTATTCACAAAGGGAGACGGGAAGATTCGGTTTGCCGCCGAAGGAATTATTAAATCGATTAAAGGGGAAAAAATACGACGTATTCATTGATTTGACTTTTGAAAAGAATCTTTTCTTATTTGCTCTTGCTTCTTTGGCGAAAGCCGAGTTTAAAATTGCTTTCGAAAATCCTAAGGCGGAACTTTACGCAAACTTAATTTTACCGGCGGATTCAAAAAATCCCGAAATTTCTTACGGAAATTTGTTAAATTCCTTAAGGATGTTCTAAATTTTTTTTAACAAGGCGAAGCAGAGATGAACGAATCGGTAGATTACGAATTAAAGAAAGACGGCGATTTAGCAGTTTTCAAATTAAATGAATCCAGGTTTGATGCAACTACCGCGGGATTTGTGAAAGGCGAATTTACAATCCTCCTTTCAACTGAAGGAATTAACAAGCTCGTTGTGGATTTGTCCGGCGTAGAATATTGCGACAGCTCCGGTTTGAGCGCAATATTATTGGCTTATCGCTTGCTCCAGGCAAACGAAGGTTACATCCGTTTGGCGGGACTTCAAAAGAGCGTAAAAAATTTAATTGAAATTTCTCAACTCAGTAGGATTCTTCCCATTTCGGAAACGGCGGAAGAAGCCATAGCAGAACTTAAAAAATTGTAGGATATTAGGAGTGGTTCATTCCGTCGATTATGTAATCATTGTTCTCTTCCTAATTGGTACCGCCGCACTTGGAATGTTCAGCGGTGGTAAACAAAAAAACATTCAAGATTATTTCTTAGGTGCAAAGTCCGTCCCATGGTGGGCGGTTTGCTTTTCTATTGTTGCTGCCGAAACATCAACTTTAACCTTCATTTCAATCCCCGGGCTGGCATATCTAACCAATTTAAATTTTTTACAAGTTACTTTCGGTTACCTCCTCGGCAGGATAATAATTGCCGTTTTCCTTTTGCCAAAATATTTCGAAGGAAATCTCGAAACGGCTTACGCATACTTGGGCAATAGATTCGGGGCGAAAACACGCTCGTTTTCTTCGGTGGTTTTTCTTTTTACTCGAACCGCTGCCGACGGCGTAAGACTTTTCGCCACTGCAATCCCTTTGAAATTAATGCTTGGAATTTCATATCCCCTCGCAATTGTTATTGTTGCTTTGGTAACTTTAATTTACACTTCTACCGGCGGACTTAAAGGTGTTATTTGGGTTGACGTTCTGTTGATGTTCATTTACTTGGGCGGAGCAATCTTAGCTGGGATATTTTTACTTACAACCTATCTCCCGCACGGCTGGGAAAGCGTTGTTCAAGCCGCTGCTCCTGCTCATAAATTACAAGTTTTTAATTTTAATTTCGGGAACAGTATTGCCGAGTTTTTCAAACAGCCTTACAATGCAATTAGTGGAATCTTAGGCGGGACGTTCCTCTCAATGGCTTCACACGGTACCGACCAGTTGATTGTTCAAAGGCTCTTAAGCACAAAAGATTTAAAAAGCGGACAAAAGGCAATTATCGGCAGCGGTGTTATTGTGATTTTTCAATTTGTGATTTTTATGCTTGTCGGTGTTGCTCTTTACGCATTTTTCGGAAAGTTAAATATTAAATCGGACGAGATATTCCCTAAATTTATTATTGAAAATCTACCTTCGCCTTTTTCGGGAATAATAATTGCCGGCTTATTTGCCGCGGCGATGTCAACCCTCGCAGGTTCAATTAGCTCCCTTTCTTCTTCTTCAATGATTGATTTGTACCGTCCGCACAAAAAAATAAGTGACCCTAAGAAAGAATTACGTGTCTCGCGTTTCTTTACACTATTTTGGGCAACAATGCTTGTGGCGGCGGCGTTGTTTTTTATGAACTCTCCGGAAACCGTAGTGGAGCTTGCTTTGAGCATTGCTTCGTTTACGTACGGCGGACTTTTAGGAACTTTCTTATTAGGGCTAACTAACAAAAAGGCTACTCAAGAGGATGCTTTAGCCGGCTTTACGGCGGGAATTTTTGTAATGATTACTGTGATTGCTCTTCACATGGTTGCGTGGACGTGGTACACAATAGTAGGCGTTTTAACCACACTTGCAGTTGGCGGTTTCCTCAGTAAATTAAATAGGAATGACAACGGCATTACTTAATAAATTCGGCTAAATTATGAAACTCGTATTTCTCGACTGGTTAATCATCGGAATCTATTTCTTAATAATTTTTGCAATTGCCATTTATTACACAAAAAGGGCGGGTAAGGACACACAGCACTTTTTCCTCTCCGGCAGAAATCTCCCTTGGTGGATTGCCGGTACTGCAATGGTTGCTACAACATTTGCTGCCGACACGCCGCTTGCCGTAACGGAATTGGTTGCAAAGAACGGAATTGCAGGCAACTGGCTTTGGTGGAACCTTGCAATTGGCGGAATACTAACGGCGTTCTTCTTTGCAAAACTTTGGCGGCGGGCAGGGATTGTCACCGATGTCGAATTTGTTGAACTTCGTTATTCCGGCAAACCCGCAGCAGCGTTGCGGGGCTTCCGCGCACTTTACTTGGGATTGTTTATGAACAGTATCGTTCTTGCGTGGGTTAACAAAGCAATGCAGAAGATTTTTGCCGTTACAATTCCAGGCTTTGACGCCTTTACGTTGGTCATAATAAGTATGTTAATAATTGCCATCTACGCTTCGGCTTCCGGTTTGCTGGGAACAGCGAGGACGGATTCGCTTCAGTTTCTTATTGCAATGGGCGGAAGTATTTTGCTTGCTGTCTTGGTTTTACAGATTCCGTCGGTCGGGGGCATTGACGGATTGAAAGGAAAACTTTCAGGTTGGATTTTTAAATTTACACCGGTAATTGGGAAGTCGAAGATGAATCCGATTATCGGAGGAACTCTCTCGATGGGCGCAGCGGCTTTTTTTGCACACGTGGGCTTGCAATGGTGGTCGTCCTGGTACCCGGGTGCGGACCCGGGCGGTGGTGGTTACATTGCCCAGAGAATGATGTCCGCTAAAAACGAAACACATTCCTTGCTTGCTACCATTTGGTTTACAGTCGCACATTACACTCTTCGCCCTTGGCCTTGGATTATTGTTGCACTTGTCGCTTTGGTTGCACTGCCGAGGTTTACTAATCAAGAACTGATGCAGCAAAATATTGTTGAGTCTTATTCAAAAGCTTACACCGCTTATGTTAATCACGTTGACAGAGCAAAGCTCCCCGCTGATGTGCGCGAAAAAATTAAGGCTTTCGACAACAAAGAATTTTTTGAAAAATACGAGAACACGGTTGACCCAGGTAAAATGTATCCGAAATTAATGGTAAAATATTTACCGGCAGGACTTTTGGGATTAATGATTGCGGTTTTCCTTGCGGCTTATATGTCAACAATTGCTTCGCAACTTAATTGGGGTACTTCTTATTTAATCAATGACTTTTACAAGCGGTTTATTAAATCGCAAGCGAGCGAAAAGCATTACGTGTTAATCTCAAGAATTTCAATTATTTTACTTACGATATTTTCTTTATTGATTACGAAATATTTCCTTACTACTATTTCAGGTGCTTGGGAGTTTATTATTAACGCCAGTGCCGGGATGGGCGCTGTGCTTATTCTTCGCTGGTTCTGGTGGCGTATTAATGCCTGGTCGGAGATTACCGCAATGAGTGTACCGTTGATTGTTTACCCGATTGCCAAATACGGCTACGGACTCGAATCACCCATTACGCTTTACCCGACGGTTTTGGTTACAACCATCGTTTGGATTTTAGTTACCTATCTTACCAAACCGACGGATAAGAAAACATTGGAGAAATTTTACAGAAAAATTCATCCGGGAGGAATTGGCTGGAGGATTTTAAGTAAGAGATACCCGGAAGTGAAACCGGACAGCGGCTACGGTACATTGTTCGTTAATTGGTTCCTCGGAATTGTTGTTATTTACTCTACGCTTTACGGTACCGGACAAATTATTTTCGAAGAATATTTGAGCGGAACTTTAGCTCTTTTGCTTAGTATTATTGCCGGAACAGTAATATATTTAAATCTTAAAAAGAAAGAAATTCAGAATTACAATGCTGAGTAAAGAACAACTTAAAAGAATAAAGTTAATTGTTTTTGACCTCGATGGAACCCTACTTACCGATGACAAAGAGATAGGCGAAAAGACTTTGGAGTTAGTACCTCAACTTGAGGAATTGGGTGTCCGTTTTTCTTTTGCCTCGGGGCGCCTTCACAGCGCATTGGTGAAATTTGCCGAAAAGCTGAAAATAAAAACACCTTTGATTTCACTCGATGGTTCGTTAATTAAAAGTTACCCTAAAGGCGAAATAATTTTTCATTCCTACATTCCTCTGAAGCACGTAATAAAAGCGCTTGATTTGGCTGACAGATATTTGCTTAAGGTTGCTCTCTGCCACGGCGATGCAATTTTCTACACCGAAGAGAACGCTTTAATTCCTGAAATGATTGAAAAGTACGGTGCTAAATTTGAACAGGTAGAAAATTACAATGATTATTTAAATTCGACTCTCGAAATTGTAATGGCAGGAGATTACCGGGACACAATAAAATATGTTACACAAAAGCTTATTTTCCCTCACACTTTCGGTCTTTCAACAAACTATTACAAATCGCATTCGCATCACGGTATTTACTATATTGAATCGCGTAAGATGGGTGCTTCGAAAGGAATGGGATTAAAAAAATTAATGAAATATTTAGGTCTTGGCTATTCGGAAACGGCTGTTATGGGCGATTGGTACAACGACCGCTCACTATTCGACACAAAAGCACTTAAAGTTGCAGTTGCCAATGCTGTGCCGGAAATTCTCCGCCTGGCGGATTTTGTAACACTCGGGACGAACAACGAAGACGGAGCGGCTGAGTTTTTAGAACTGGTATTAAAATCAAAAAAATAAAATGGCTGAGAAAAACAAACCGATAAATAAAGGAGCTTTGAGCATTAGAATTTTAATATTCTTAACAACTGTTATTCTCGTTGTCCTGATGTTCCCCCGCGGTGAATCAATAGAGTCCGAGGTTACCGTTGGAAGCATTTGGACGGACGACGATTTAATTGCTTCTATGACTTTCGAGGTGCCTGAAAGTCCCGAGGTCTATCAGAAGAAAATTCAAAAAGCTGCCGACAGCGTTGCCCCAGTCTTTGTAAAGGATAAAGGAACTATTAATCGAAGTATCGATTCGCTTCACAGTTACAAAAAGAAATTAAAACAGTTGTTGGACTCGGTAATTGTAAACAAAACATTGGCAAATCCTACCGGCTTTTCAATGCAGACCTTCGAAGAATTAAAACAACTTCGGCTTTCAAACAAATTAATTACCGTAAAACTTTCAAGAAATTTAGACGATGCTTTTAATGTTGCGGAAGAAATCATCAGAAGAATTTTATCGAAAGGTTTGCTCGACAAATCACTTGACGATATTGACAAAGATGTAATTGCCGTTCGTGACGGTAAGTTTGAAAAACTTGTTCGTAAAAACCGTTTCTACGATTTTGAATCTGCGAAAGAATACATCACACGTTATTTGAACAATAATTTCAGCTTCGATTTAAATTTGAATAAAGCCGTAGCAGATCTAACGCTAAAATTTCTGAAACCCAATATTGTTTTCAGTAAGGAATTTACAAATCAGGAAATTGAAATTGCAAAAAGCAAAGTACCGAAAACGAAATACATTGTTAATCAGGACGAAAGGATTGTTGCAAAGCACGACAGAATCACAAAGGAAATTAAAGAGAAGATAGACGCCTACCGCAAAGCAAAGGGCGAGACAAATACTTTCACGGATACTTTGATTCAATTAGTGGGAGAGTTTTTGCACATTACAGCAATTTTTTCTCTTTTCTTTATTTACATTTTCCTTTTTAGAAAGAAATTGTTTTACGATAATCTTAAAATTCTTTTGATTTCAATAATTATTTTGTTCGTTTGTTTCATTACTTACTTATCCGGTAAGGTAGAGGTCTCAGCGCCGATTCAACTCTTAATTTTCCTGCCTGTGGCTTCAATTTTGTTTACGATATTTTTTGATTCGCGAATCGGATTTTACGGAACGGTTATCGTCGCTCTCACGGCAGGTGCATTGCGCGGTAACGATTACGTCTTTGTCCTAATGAATGTCGTTGCCGGCGGGTTGGCTGTCTATTCCGTGAGAGATGTAAAAAACCGTTCGCAAATTTTCCGCTCCTTCCTTTTTATTTTGGTCGGCTACGTTGTAACCGCTTTCGCTTTCGGAATGGAGAGCTTTGCGAAAATAGAATCAATATTAATTTCTTCCTCCTTTGCGGCTTCCAATGCTTTAATAAGCCCGGCGTTGACTTACGGACTGATTATTTTCATTGAAAGAATTTTCAAAATAACAACCGACCTAACTTACTTGGAATTGTCGGATTTTAATAATCCTTTGTTAAAAGAGCTTGCAAAAAATGCTCCGGGTACGTTTAATCATTCGTTAACAATCGGCTCTATGGTAGAAGCTGCCGCGGTTGAAATCGGAGCAAACCCTACCCTGGCAAGGGTAGGAGCTTACTATCACGACATCGGCAAATTGTCCAATCCGCCTGCTTTTGTCGAAAATCAAATGGGTAGGAACATTCACGAGGATTTGAATCCCCGCGAGAGCGCACAAATAATAATCAGCCACGTGAAGAAAGGCATTGAACTTGCCGAAGAAAATAATTTGCCTCCCGAAATTATTGACTTCATTTCAATGCACCACGGCACAATGGTAATTTCGTTTTTCTATGAAAAGGCAAAGGAGCTGCTCGGCGAGGAAAGAGTTTCGGA
Organism: Melioribacteraceae bacterium; assembly: GCA_015486905.1. Classification (GTDB taxonomy): domain Bacteria; phylum Bacteroidota; class Ignavibacteria; order Ignavibacteriales; family Melioribacteraceae; genus WFQV01. The sequence goes on from WFQV01000083.1 coordinate 6,915, forward strand.
GGATGAATTCCGCTATCCGGGACCTAAACCAAACACAAAAGAAACAGCGCTTGTAATGCTTGCGGATGCAATTGAATCGACCGTTAAATCGATGGAAGAACCTGACGCACAAAAAGTAAAAAACGTAATTAACAATTTGGTTAAAATGCGTATAGATGACGGACAGCTTGATGATTCGCCGATGACGTTTTCCGACATTAGAAAAACAAAAGCAGCTTTTTTAAATTATTTGCTCGGTCAACAATACAGCAGAATCCGTTACCCCAATCAAGATGAAATTGAAAGTGAGTCCGGCGAAGAAAAAGAATGACGGAACAGTTTGTCAAAGAATACCTTACTCTTCTTAAATTAGAAAAAAATTTGTCCGACAACTCCGTTGTCTCTTACGGCAATGATATCAGAAAATTCCTTGATTTTGCCGACGAGCAAGGCATAAAAGATTTAAATGAAATTAAGACTGCCACCATTTCCGAATTCTTAAATTCACAGAGCCGGAAGGGACTTAGAAGGTCAACCACAGCACGTTGTCTTTCCTCACTGAGAGGTTTTTTTATTTACTTGTTGAACCAAAAATACATTACTTCAAATCCTACCGAGGGACTTGGCTCGGTGAAATTAGACAGAAAGCTGCCTGTTGTTCTTTCAATTCAAGAAATAGAAGAAATATTTAAACAGCCGAATACTACCGATAAATACGGCATTCGGGATAGAACAATCCTTGAAGTCCTTTATTCAAGCGGTTTGCGAGTCTCCGAGGCAATTTCATTGAGAATAAGTGATATTTATTTTGAAGAAGAAGTCATTAGAGTTTTCGGTAAAGGGAGCAAAGAGAGAATTGTACCAATCGGCTCCAGCGCTATTGAATGGGTGCGAAAGTATTTGCTTGAAAGCCGGCCGTTTTTAGAGAAGCGGGGAGTGAGCCAAGGGGTTCTTTTCCTTAATAAAAACGGGAGGAAACTTTCGCGGATGGGCATTTGGAAAATAATTGACAAATATGTTAAAATGGCTAAAATCACCAAGGCGGTTCACCCGCACACTTTCCGACACTCCTTTGCTACACACTTGGTTGAAGGAGGGGCGGATTTAAGGGCAGTACAGGAAATGTTGGGACATGCCGATATTTCTACTACTCAGATTTACACTCACATCGACAGGGAATACATAAAGCAAGTGCACAAAGATTATCATCCGAGAGGTTGAGTTGGACGTAACAATTAATCCCCATTTGTGGGAAATAATTTTGTTCATTCCTTTTCTGTTCCTTTCTTTTGCCGTACACGAATTCGCCCACGCTTCTTTTGCGGTTCTTTTCGGAGATGACACACCCAGGCGCGAAGGCAGACTTACCCTAAACCCTATTAAACACCTCGATTTGCTCGGCAGCATTGTAATTCCTTTCCTCGGACTTGCAGCCGGAGGATTTGTAATTGGTTGGGCAAAACCGGTTCGTGTTAACAGAAATAATTTTCCAAATCCCAGAGTTCACGATACAATTGTTTCTCTCGCCGGTGCGGTTGCAAATTTATTTACCGCCATTCTTTTGGCATTTGCACTTAAAATATTTAATGTAAATTCTTCGGGTATTATTCCCTCGGTTTTGAACCTTACCGTTTACTTCAATATTTTTCTTTTCTTTTTTAATCTTCTGCCTATTCCACCGTTGGACGGGGCGCATATTCTATTTAACCTTTTTCCCAATCAATACACATTTAAATATTTGAACATGGGCTATTTGGGTTTAATATTGCTCTTCCTCTTTGTTTACAGCCCCTTGTGGAACTACTTCATGGGCGCGGTTAATTATTTCGCGGTTCTGTTAATCTAAAGATTTTGGTACAGGTTTAAAATCAGTGGCGAAAAAAAAATTAGAAATGAGAAACAAGAAATAAGAAATAGTTAAACGCGAGACGCAAGAGGTAAGACGCAAGACATATTAATTAAGAATTAAAAATGTTTTGTCCACAAGCAAAAAGACAAAACCATCCACTCATCCATTTATCCAATTATCCAAGAATCACTACACGATAAAAGATAGATGCTAGACGCAAGAGGTAAGACGAAAGGAATTATGCTTGTTATTGTCAAATCGAGAAACTTGTATAAATGGACGATTGGATGAGTGGATGCATGGATGATTGGATTGTCCGCCTTACCCCGCAAAATGCGGGGCGTAGCCGAGTCGGGGTGTTGACAAATTATAACTTTTAACTATGCCAAACATTTCGATAGATTGCTTCACTTCGATACCTTCGGCATTGTTTTTGTTTTTCCAAATTTTCTTTCACAAACATTCGATTTCTTTTGGGTCGGTCATTTTTCAAACCTATCCA
>WFQV01000084.1 GCA_015486905.1 Melioribacteraceae bacterium
GTTCCAGACTAAGAATATCCGGTAATTTATCCATTAGTAGAATATCAAAATCTTTTCTTGAAGCAACGTTGAATTTTTTCAAGTATTCAATGATAATATCTTTGTAATATTTTTTATCAAATCCACGATTTTTTATATAGGCGGTTCTTTTATTGCTAATATCCGAAATTTTCTTTGAAATAAAGATGTTCGGGTATCTGCCTTCAATGAATCCGAGTTTTCTTAATGCTTTAGAATCGTTTAATGAAATAGTTTCTCCTTTTTGAACCTTATCCAAAAGAATTGCCGTCTCAATATCAATGTCCGCCTTATTTATTAAAAGTTTTGTGTAATTCTCGTCAATTACTTTACCGAATATTTTTACAGTAACTTCGTTTTCTTCCAATTTATAAGAGGGTAGTGGGAAAAATCTTTCCTTTTGTGTAATGAACATCTTTTTAATGCCGCTGCCTATTGTGTCTATCATATTGAGATTGACCATTGCTTCTACGAGAAATTTATTACGATAGAATTTCTGCGGCGCGTCTTGTTCGATAACTTTTTCGATTGACCCGGGGATAAAGCTTCCGGCGTTTGTAAAAATAAGCGAGTCCGGATTTTCAACAACAATAATACGACTGTTCAAAGAATAATCTTGATGAGCGATGCAATTGTGGAGAGCTTCGCGTATCACAAAGTTATCGTACATATTTATCTCAATAGGAAAGAGAGTGTGATCAGGCAGATAGCGATAACGCAGATTGCGAATTTTATTTAGGACCTTATCGGTATTTAAGAATAGCGGCGGGTCAAAATGTTCATAATCCATTTCGGCATTTTTTTCGTCTTTCAACAACCAAGTTATTCTGGCAACTGAAGGCGATAAATAATGCGTGGATTCCGGTTTGCCGAGTAAAATAATTGCAGTATTAGTGATTTTTCCATTGATTGTTATTTTAACCTTATTAAGAAAAGTAACATCGTCCCACTTCTTAATTTCATCCGCTAATTTAGGATTCTTAATCGAATACTGTTCCCTCGCTTTTAAAATTGCCTCTGAGCTAAGGTCGTTTATGCTTGCGCTCTCGCAAATTTCAGATGACCAATCGGAATATGGAGATTGATCTCTAATTAATTCAATTTCAGAAATGTTAAGAGGGACTAATGATTCGCCGTCTCTTCCGTAAAAATGTCCTTTCCACGAAGTAGGAATGCCTCTCTGTGCCGGAGGAATTTTAAACATAACCACTCTGCCTTGCGTGGTTGTCAATTCGTAAATATCAAGAAAAGTAATTTTATTATTTGTATGCTCGGCGACCTCGTGTTTCAAACTATCAAGAGATTTTTTATCGTTTCTAAAGTTTGTTCCGACAATTTCGTGCTTTTTATTTATTCCAAAAACCAGCCAAGCATACGGTTTATTATTTAAGTTCGCTTCGTTGCTCAAAGCCGAAAAATATTTGCCGAGTTTGTTAAAATCGTAATTGTTTTTCGCTTCTTTAAACTCAACCCATTCCGTTTCGTGCGGTAAAGCAAGTAATTGTCTTAATATTTTTTCCAATTCATTTTTATTCATTTCTTACTCAAATAAATTCATTTGTTCATCGTTTTTATCTTTTCTTTCTTTTCCAATTTCTGAAGATTTCTCTTGTATCGTCTGGCGTCCGGTAAGGAAGCCGTCCAAAAGCTTTTTCTCTTTTGCTTCGTTCGGTAAAGTTTCCGAAATTGCTTGAGCCACTCTGTAAAAGACGTCGTTTCTGCCTAAGCCGGTTCTGTTTAGCAATTGATACATTTCCTCTTTCCGGCTCATCTCCCAAAGTTTTAACGCGTGATGAAGAATGTCTATTAATTCCCGAGAGCCTTTTAAGTCTTCAATATCTCTTTGGGTTGGTCCCGCAATATTAATAAATTCTTTGCTCTTTTTGATAAAACTTTTCGTGTTCCAGTAATCCGATAGATCTATGTGAACGCTGTGGGCAAGTTTGTTTGCTTCGTCGAACGGAGCTTTCGCGGCGCCAAACTCCCAGCGGTAAAGAATGTAAAAGCGGGTTAAGTCGGAAATGCCTTGAGCGAAACCGTTGTGTAATATTTTCTTTACGGCGTAATCGGTTACAATGGTGCGAACATCGGCAAGCAGTTTATTCGCTCTGATTATATTCCCTTCATAATCCATTACGCTTTCGTATTTACCGAAAACTTCTATTGAAGCGCCGATGCCGGAAATAAAAAAGTCCGCTCCGCTTATCCCTTCGTTCCAAAGTCTGTCTAATTTTTTCGGTAAATACTCGTTTAATTCTTTTTTAACGTCCGTGTAAAATGCGGTTGGTTCCCTTTTAATTTTCCTAACGAAAATATAAAGTGATGAAGCCAACGCCGCTGAATCTTTTGCTCGCATACGTGTTTCTCTTTCAGTATGAATTGGCCAAGCAATACTTGGAACTAATCCGGATAACAATAGAGAATTTATTAGTGTTTCCCAGCCGGCAGTTGTTTTGTGAGCATAAACAATAACGGAAATTCCATTACATTTAAGAATACGATAAAATTCTTTAAATGCTTTACTTAACATTGCTTCAAAAAATTTTTCGCCTTGTTTAAAACCACCAGGCATATTTGAATATGTAACAATCTCATTTTTTTTAGGGGAAAGTGATGTCGAAAACAATTCTGGAAATATTTCACTAATTCCCCGCTTTAAGATAACATAAAAGAAGTCCGACAAATATGAATATGGGACATTGTCATAATAAGGTGGGTCTGTTAGAATTGCATTAAATGTATCAGGGGTGAAATCTAAATTTACAGCATTATTTTGTTTGATACTTACATCATTACTAATGGGAAAAGAATTATTCGAGATTACGCGCAATATCCAATTAACCGCAGAGTTCCAATCACCTGTAGAATTGCTAAAAGGATTAATTTCAAGAAAATCCCAAACCATTCCAATGGCTTGACGAACAAATATTTGGGCAGCAAATTCACCATCACTAACCCACATACTCATAACTGAATTGTAAGTTGCTGTACGATCAATAGCTAAATTTATATATGTTAAAATAATATTATATTTTAACTTATTATCAGAATCTTTCAGTGATAAACGCTTTAATTTAGATAATAAAGTTATTAAAATTAGTTTTTGACGCTGATGAAAGATTTCACCCCACCTCAATATATTATAATTTCTTATTGAGAATGCTCTTTCTGCTCCACTTCCTTTCCCTTCGGGAGTTGGTTCATCTGGCACCGGATCAATTCCCCATTCATTTTTCAATTCTTCCCGTTTAATTTCAAGATATTCCTCGGCTTTGTTGTAAGCTACCATATCTTTTTCATTTGCAAGGCGGTATTTTTTGCCGGAAGTTCCGGGTTTGTGCGTAACAACCGCAACCATTCTTTGTCCGGATTTACCTTCTCGGAAAAGTTGGCGAGTTTTGTTCGCTTCAATTACGGAACCGCAAACGGGGCAAGTCGCAACCGCTCGGGCAACGGTTCCTTTGCCCGGGTCAAAATCTTCGGGGAAAGGTTCGTATCCTTCCGTTCCATTAATTGCGCTTCCTTTCGCGACAATTTTAAACTTAACTTCTTTCCCTTCTGTATAGGGAAAAAGAGCAATTTTCTTTTTCGGTTTTTTGGCAAGCCAGAATTGACGCATCAAAGGGATTTCCGCTCCGCAGCTTGGGTTTTGGCAAGGGATTGTTCTCGCCCAAATGTAACCGACGGGAACGGAGCCGTCTTCGTCGTTCGGATAAAATTTTTCAAGTTCTTTTTTCGCCTCTTGCAAAACCCAATTGCCCCAATATTTAACGTCTTCAACAAGCGGGTTTACCATATCATCGTCGGCAAAGGCATCTGAGACATTTGGTTTTTCCAACCAAGGTCGTTCTTCGTAATATTGTTTACGAGAAATCGGCTTGCCATACTTCTGCGGATATTCGAGCGTGCATTTTTGTATTAACACAGCAACGGGATTTAAGTCGTTGGAATAAGTTTCACAGCCGAGGCGCAAAGCTTCGAGCGGAATGGAACCGCCACCGCCGAAGGGATCGAGAACTTTAGGGGGAACGCCTTTGTTGTAATCGAGAATCATTCTCCGTGCAAGTCGGATTATTTCTTCGTCGTTGCTGTTTTCCCATTTGGAAAGAATTACAATGAAATTCTTAATTAAATCGTGATTGGAAGATTCTTCATTTATGTTTGCGTAACCGTGTCTTCTTAAAAGCGGAATAAGTTCTTTTCTGTATTTATCGTAAAAGCGGTCTCCTTCTTCAAAATCTGTTGCAGGAACAAGCGCTGCAAAATTCGTAGCGCGGGAAGCCGCAAGCGGACGGCGCGCCCACCAAATATGCAGCGTTGAAATATGCCCGTGGCGTATGTTTTTTTCGCGGGCTGATTCGTAACTTACCTCTTTAACCGGAAACGAAACTTCTATAAATCTTCTGTCTGTCACTCTGTAATTCCTTTGTTTTTTATCTCATCGAGAGATACAATATAACGAACGTCAACTTTTTGTTCCGGTTTTAATTGTTCAGCCGGATTACGTATTATGTGCAGTTCGGGATTGTTTGCCGCGTTCAGAACGGCATACAGATAATAATCGTCGCCGAACCTTTTCGCTTTAAACCATTCGTTCTGAGTTAAAACAACTCCGCCTAAACCGGCGCGGGCTTTGACTTCAATGTATCTGAAAACATCCGTATCTACTTTGGAACGGATATCGAAGCCGAGATTTTCGCTTGAAACGTCTTCCGGCACGCGGCCGTCGTCAGACTCAAACTTCATAACGACTTCCATCCCAATTTTTTCAATCTCTTCACTTGAGCGCATTTCTCCAACAATTTTTTCCGGCACGACTTTAATAATCGCTTTGAATTTCGGACTGCTCATTGTCAATCGTTTTTCCCGCTCAATTAATTCCGCAAGTTTTGATTTTGCAAATTCGTATTGGGTCTTGCGTTCCGTTTTGTTACGAATTACGATATCGACATTTTCGCCGTTCTCTTTCCGAACCATTAAATCAATCAGTTGTCCGTCCAATTTCACCATTAAATTTTCAAGGGATTTAATTCCGTATTTGGTTTTGATTTCGGCTTGTCTATCCCTTTCTTTCTGCAATTCGGATTTATATTTTTCAAGTTCTTTAATAATCAAAGAAGCGGTCTTGTTTTTAAGTAATTCCAAATCTAAGTTTTCATCGGGTTGGCTTTGATATTTATCGTTCTCGAACAAGTCCCAAACAATTGAGGGCGAAACCGGTTTAATTGAATCGTTTTCAATGTAAAACGAAAATAATCGTTTCCCGGCGGGTTTCCCTGTTCCGTCTTTTATTTCCCCTTCGTAGAATAAAATATATCCGTTAAGGACTCCGTCCGGGTCGGTAAATACAGCGCCCGAAGAAAGAGAGTTAAAGAAATTGTTTTCAATCCACAGCATAACGCTTTCAAACAACGGATGCCCAAAAGTAACAAATTCGGTATCCGGATTATCAAAAGCTATTTTTTTGTCGAAAACCACTTTAGGATATTTTTTCAGAAGATAACCGTAAGATTTTATTATTGCATCCGACTCGGCGATTTTTCTTATTTCATAAGGGATAGAACTGATAGAAATATAGCCGTTCTTTTCAGTGAATTTACCGCCGGCTTTTTTGAAAGCTTTCTTAAAAAAACTTTCGGTGTATTCGGGAATCAACCTGTGTTCTCTTGCCTTTGCGTTAAGTTCTTTAATTCTGGTGTAATCAATAAAGCGAGTGGCGAGTGATTCGCCAAGATTTTCTTTCACGGAATTAATATAATCTTCATCAACATCGATATCTAATTCGCTCAAAATATCATCAATATTGCGAGCGTTAGCGGCGGCTTCTTTCAACAGTTGGGCAAGATTGGCGTGCATCATCACTTCGCCGAGAACGTCAAAAACTTTATCTGAGCCGAGCGCATTTTTAATTTCTTCAAGTTTTGAGAAGAGACGGTTAAGCACTCTACCTTCGCGCGTATCATTGGAAACAAGATTGAAAATAAAGACTTCCTTTCTTTGTCCGTAGCGATGAATTCGTCCCATTCTTTGTTCGAGCCGGTTTGGGTTCCAAGGGATATCGTAATTAATCATCATATTACAGAATTGTAGATTTATTCCTTCGCCGGCGGCTTCCGTCGCTACCATCACGTTAGTTTCGTTTTTAAAAACCTTTTCCGCCTTAACCCTATCTTCCAGTTTCATTCCGCCGTGAATAACATTTACCGAATATCCCCAAGATTTGATTTTGTTTTCAAGATAAAACAGCGTGTCTTTGGATTCGGTGAATACAAGTATCTTTTTATCTTCATTGTTTTCATATTTGGAATATAGACTATCGAGTGTGTTTCGGAATTGTTTTAATTTAACTTCTTCTTCGTTTTTTACAATCTGTTTAGCTTTAACAATAAGATTTTCGAGAGTTTGAATTTCACTTTCTAATTCCTCGCGATTCTCGGCAACGGAAAGCGTTTCCCAAATTTCTTCGACTTCCCATCGGTCTTCTTCGCTCATATCCTCAACGTCGTCGGCGTCAAAATTACGATTGTTCTGTTTGTATTGTTCTGCTCCCTCCAACAATTCTTGCAGGCGGTTTTTTCTTCTCTCAAGCGATCTTTGCAGCGCATAAATACTTGAAGCGAAACGACGCTGAAGAATAACGAGAGCGAACGTAACGTTTCTTTTGTTGTCTTTTGTTAAAGCTTTGTTGTATTGTTCTTCTACATATTTAGATAAATCATTGTATAAATTGATTTCATTGTAAGGCGGTTGATTAATTGAAAACGCAACAGTTTCTACATTTCGCGGAAGGAAAAGAGGTTCACCTTCAAAATTTTTCAAGTCTTCCTTTATTCTTCTAATAAACAAAGGATTGTCTTTATTTTGAATCGATTCACGAAGCATTTCATTATCAGAGAAGAAACCGGGTTCGAGCAAATCTAAAAACAACCTAAAATTATCAGGGTCTCCTTTATGCGGCGTCGCAGTAAGGAACAATAAATGCTCTGTGGTTTGTGAAAGTTTTTCGCCGAGTTTGTAGCGGCCTGTCTTTTCTGTTTTTTCTCCATATTGATATGCGCTCATTTTGTGAGCTTCATCGACAACAACCAAATCGAATTGAGCGGCAGCAATTGCCGGCAGAATTTCTTCCCGCTTAGCAAAATCGATTGACGTGATAATTTGCTTTTCCCTTTTCCAAGCGTTTTCGCCGTAAAGCGCGTCGATTGTGCTTCTGTCGATTACAATAAATTTTTCTTCAAATCTTTCTGAAAGTTCGCGCCGCCACTGGTCTTTCAAATGCCCGGGTGAAACAATCAATATTCTATCAATCATATTTCGTAATTTAAGTTCTTTTATTATTAACCCGGCCATTATCGTTTTTCCGGCGCCAGGGTCGTCTGCAATTAAAAATCTGATTCGCGGTAATTTCAAAACATAACCGTAAACGGCTTCAATTTGATGAGGGAGCGGATCAACCTTTGAGGTATTCATCGCTAATAGAGGGTCGTACAATGAAGCAAAACGGTAACGAATTGTTTCCAAAGCAAGAAATATTTTCCAAGGTTCTGTTTTGAAAAATTTTTCACTGCTAAGAGTTGCATATTCTTTTAATTCAGCTTTAGGGATATAATCATCGATATGAGTATTTGACTGTGTAGTGGAACCGATGAGGTGATAATATTCTCCGAATTCTTCAATTAATTTAACTTCCACAGGCTCAGGCCAGTTTGACGATTTTATTATTGAACCTTTTTCTATCATAAGTAATTTTTATAAAATATTTACAATATAGTGATTATTTCTAAGTCTTATTAAAGATACATAGTTAATTTCTTTAAAACCAATTCAAAAATATGTTGCCCAACGTCTTTCTACACCTATTGCACACAGCGGAACTTATGTTTTATTGATAGATATATTTTGAAAAATAAAAATAATTATATGTTAAAGCAAGAAATAATTGAATAAATCATCAGAAAACTTAAAACCGAAAAGAACTATTATTTCTCA
>WFQV01000085.1 GCA_015486905.1 Melioribacteraceae bacterium
ACATTCCATTATTCCAACATTCCAATATTCCAACACTCCTTTTACCATTCACAATTCACCATCAAAAAATCCAATCATCCTTATCTCGGCAAAGCCGGCAACCAATTTCCCAATTTCAATTATTACAAAAAGTTTAAAATATTTTGACAAAAAAACAAAGATTTGATTGAGAATACTATTCATGCAATCATGCATCCATCCAACCTGTCCCGACGGATATCCCACAAATGCGGAACAGCGAGGGCGAAGGCGGACAATCCAATCATCCATATATCCAATCATCCATTTATTCAAGGTTCTCTATTTGACAATAATAAGCATAATTCCTTACGTCTTACCTCTTGCTTGTCACGACGTAGTCAAGCGAAGCGCAGACGAAGGCGGGCATCTCGCATTTAACTATTTCTTATTTCTTGTTTCTTCTTCCTTATTTCTTTTATTTTTTGCCACAGATTTTAAACCCGTACCAGGTTGGGAATAGCGAGTAAATATTAACGGAAGGGTTAGGATTATTAATTTGTCTCTCCCATTTCTCCCTTTGCCTCCATTTTAGCGGCAATCATATCTTTGTGTGAGATATTTAGATTATTGCTAATTTTTCTCATCAAATAATCTTCAAAGGGATGAAGTTCGTCATCTACCAAAATTAGACGCCAAAGATTTTTAACTATTTCGTACTTATCTTCATCGGTGCTGTTTGCATTAACTTCGGAAGTAAACTCAAAAACACTAAGGCTCTCTTCGACTTGCCGTTGTGAAAGTTCAATTAATTCTTCGACATATTCATCTTCGAGGTTGAACAATTCCTTCATTATTTGAATTACTTTTTCTTTTTCAACTTTGAGGAATTTTTCATCTGCATTTGCCATTTCAATAAAAAGCGCACAAGTAGCTATCTCAAGTCTTTTTTGAGCATCCACTTCCCTCAACCAATCATAATCCTCGATATTTTCCGACCTCTTAAAAATTTTTGTTATTTTTTTAATCATTTTTAGCCTTCATTTTTTAATAAATTATTTTCTTTTTTCATAGGTGGGCGTTCAAATATCTCCGTAAGCTCTTTGTACAACTCGGAGATATCTTTATTGATTTCTTCCCAAGTAAATCTCCAATTCCAATTTCCGTTCGGTTTGCCCGGGAAATTCATTCTCGCCTCACTACTTAAATTTAAAATATCCTGCATTGGGATTACAACAGTATTAGCTACAGATGAATAAGCAGAAATAATAAGTGCAAATCTAATATCATCGCCGTAATAATTCAAGTACCTTTGAGCCCAGTCACACACATCCGAGCCCTTTTGCTTTTCTGCTTCAAAGAACCCTCGCGTCGTATCATTGTCGTGAGTACCGGTGTAAACGACACAATTTCTAACGTAATTATGCGGGAGGAAATTTTTATCCCCATCTTTCCCAAAAGCGAACTGTAATATTTTCATTCCCGGGAATTTGAACTTATCACGCAATGCCACAACCTCCTTTGTAATTACACCAAGGTCTTCGGCAATTATCGGCATCTCACCGAATTCTTTACGCAGTTCGGCAAAGAGTTCCTTCCCGGGAGCTTTTACCCAACGCCCCGTTTCTGCTGTGGGTGCATCACCGGGAATTTCCCAGAATGCTTCGAAACCTCGGAAATGGTCTATCCTTACAATGTCAACTAACTCGAACATCTTAGCAAAACGTTTTTTCCACCAAGCAAAATTATTTTTTTTCATTTTATCCCAGCGATAAAGCGGATTGCCCCAGAGCTGTCCTGTCGGGGAAAAATAATCCGGCGGGACGCCTGCAACCGTTTCCAATTTACCTTCGGAATCAACCGTGAAAAGTTCTTTGTTTGCCCACAAATCAGCGCTGTCGTAAGCAATAAAAATCGGTAAATCCCCTATTATTTTAATCCCTTTACCATGAGCATAATCTTTTACAGCCTTCCATTGTTTGGCAAAAATGAATTGAAGAAATTTTTGGAACAAAATTCTTTCCGAAAGTTTTTCTTTCCATATTTCAACTGCGGAGTTTTTCCTGAATGCAATCTCCGGTGTCCACTCCCTCCAAAGGATTCCGCTATGGGCTTCCTTCACCGCCATGAAAAGAGCGTAATCGTCGAGCCAATCTTTTTCTTTTTCACAGAAATCTTCGAACTCCCTTTCGTAAACTTTTTTCCGTTTTTGAAAATTTGAAAATGCTTTGTTTAGCAAATCATATTTGTAACTTATTACATTGCCGAAATTTACCTTTGTTGGATTTTCGTCATTGTAATTGCTTATTTCACCTTTATTTAAAAGCTCCTCTTCTATTAGTTTAGCCGGAGAAACTAAAAGCGGGTTACCTGCAAAAGCAGAAAAGCTTTGAAACGGAGAATCACCGTAACCTGTAGGTCCTAGTGGAAATATTTGCCAAAGTTTCTGACCGGCATCGGAAAGGAAATCAATAAATTTAAAAGCATCCTCACCGAAATCTCCTATTCCGTATTTACTTGGAAGTGATGTGGGGTGCAACAAAATTCCCGCGCTTCTCTCTTTTAGCATTTTCCGTTCTTCTCCTTCGTTTAGTTGGGTTTTTTCGAAAAAATATTTTTAACAAAATTTTCTTGTTCAAATATATGATAAAATTTCAAAATAAAACTCAAAATATTTCTAATTATTTGTATTAAAAATATTTAGTTTAATTGAGTAAATAAATATTTTACAATTTCAAGCAATTGATTAATAAAAATATTAAACTTTTGACAATAT
>WFQV01000086.1 GCA_015486905.1 Melioribacteraceae bacterium
CATGTAGAGCTTTGTTAAAATTATTTTGTACGCTTTGTTTTTCGGTAATATGTAACAAGTCTTAACCTCAACCTCCAAACAATAAATAACAGAACACTCATCCATTCATCCAATCATCCATACATTCATCCAATCATCCAATCATTTTAATCCAAATGTATTCATAGTTAAAAATAATTCCCCTGGTATTTTAAATTAGTACTGATTGTTTTATTTATTCAAATGTTCTACCGCTTCGTTAACAGTTTTGAAGTTTTCGAAAATAGTGATAAGCTTTGTAACCACAAGGAGACTGTTAATTTTTTCCGTTGCACCGGCAATTGCAAATTTACCGTTGCCGTTTTTAATTGTAGTGTAACCGCTAATTAACATTCCCAAACCCGAACTGTTCATAAACTTCACACCGGAAAGGTCAACTACAATATTTTTCTTCCCTTCGTCGAGCAACTTGTGAACGAGCTCGCTGAACTCTTGAGTTTCGGGACCGCCCATTACATTTCCTTTCAATTCAATTACTACCGCCGAGTATTTTTCCTTTACTTTGATTTTCATTCCTTCTCCTTTATTTATTATTTTTTGAAGTTTCTTCTTTAGATGTTTTAGCCTTCGTGAAAGTTTTAAATGTAATTTTTTTAATAATTAACTAAATTATTGAATCTAATCTTTAAAAGAAAGTTTTAATTGTCTTTTTAACAAAAAATATTGAAGGAACTTTAAGATTAATACCTCGTCTAAATCCGAAAAATCAGAATTGAACGAAAAAGTACAGAGCTCTTCAAAAAATTTCGTTGACGAAGATTACCAACTGATTAGGAATTTGCAGAACGGAGACAAAAGTGCTTTCACTAAATTGGTAATGAAACACAAGGACAAGGTGAGGAATTTAATTTATTTGACATTGGGAGATGTAGATTACATCGATGATATTTCGCAGGACGTCTTCATCAGTGCGTTTAATAAATTGGACGAGTTCCGGTTCGAATCCAAATTTACAACTTGGCTTTACAGGGTTACAGTTAACAAATGCCGGGATTATTTACGAAAGAAAAAAGTACGGGGTATTTTCACACCTTTACAGGAAGAGATACACAACCCGCCAATCAGAATGCGTCCGGAAAGCATGGACGTTCCTGCCATTGTTCACAAAGCAATTGACCGACTCCCGGAAAAATTAAAAGAGCCGTTGATTTTACGGGACATTGAAGGACTAAGCTACAAAGAAATTGCCGAAAAATTAAACACCGAAGTAGGGACAATAAAATCAAGAATCTTCAGAGCAAGAGAAAGTTTGAAGATAATCTTAGAGCCGATGCAAAAAGAGCTTGGATATTAAAATGGTAACCGCTAAAAACGAAAACACAAAAAAAATAATTTTTGTTACAACTATATTTGCAATTACGGTTTTGCTAACCATAATTTTTAGCTCTCAGAATTACAAGTTTAACGTTATTGTAAGCAAAAAAAATATTCTCGAGTATTACATAAAAAGTCTCCAGCCTCTTTACTTCAAAGAAAAGATTGACAAGAAAGGCATCTTTGAATTTGCAACTACGGGCAAGTTACATTTCGGTAATGACAACGAACATCTCGTTGTCCGTTCTTTTTCCCCTTCATTAAATATCTTTAAGAACAATACTCTTCCTCAGCAAGATGTTCTAAATTCTTACGACAAATTTGTTAAATTCTTTAATCTGTCGAAATCCGAACAGAGTAAGTTGGATTCTATTCTTCTTTCCTACCGCACACCTTTGGTAAGCAGTATTTTAGTTGGCAATGGCACATCTTACGCTGTTAATTCGGACTTGGACAAAATAAAAACGGCACTCGAATTCGACATTAAAAATTTCGAATCCCAAATAATAGCAAAGCGGTCGCCTAATTTTTCGAAGGAACTGCTTGCAATAAGCAGAGACAAAAATCTTAAAAATTTACGTGAAAAACTGCTGAAGAATATCGGCAGTAATTTTGTTGTCTATTCACCCGATTCTATTTTCACAGTGAAATCAAAAGTGAAAATTGATTCCCTGATGAACGTCTCCGGAAAACTAAGAGAGAAATTACTAACTCAATTGGGTAAAAATTTCTCAACGGGCTTAATTTTCGATTCTTTAAATCAATCTCCTTCGTCTGGAAAGATTTCCTTTCACAAAGGGAAGAACGCTTTGACAATTACTTTTAACACCGACACATCAAGCGTTGAGGGGAAATTGTCCAAGGCGCTCAATTTTAACTTTTCCGTTCAAAGCGACAGTTCCTCCATGGTGTTCAACATCAATGCAGATACTTCCAACGGTGAGTTTAACATCAAAATGAAAATTAATTCACCCGATACTAATATGGTTCTCGGAATAAATTTCAATGCCGATGCGCTTTCGAACTTAATCTCGCAAGGGCTCGACGGAAAAAACTTCAGCGAACATACCAAAGACAGCATTATGCACGTGCTGGATTCAGCTTTTAAAGAACTTAACACCGAAATGAACAACGATTCCATACTTCCGAACAATCAATCGATGAGGCAATTTATTCGAAAATTTTTTAAAAGAAAATCGAGACGTTAGAGGTGAACTTCATTCAAAAGTTAAATAAAATAATTGCGTCTTACAATGCACTTCCGAGAATTAAAAAATTAGAAAACGCCGTAATTATTTCTTCGCTGTTCTTTATTTTCAAAATAGCTTCGCCCTCCTCACCGAATGCTTATCTTGTTCTGATAAATGAACTTTTTATGTTCTTGCTTCTAAGCTCGTGGATTTACTATACTATTGAAGTAATTCACGAAAAGTCGGAACAACCGATGATGCTTGTTGTGAATTCCGGAATTTTAATTGCTGCCGTCTATTTTTTAATGATTGTTACACCGGATATTTTAACCGAAGCGTTCTCGAAAAACGCTAACCTTGCGGAAAAGTTAATCGGTTTAATTTTAAATTTTACCTTCCTCGCCGCCGGTATTGCCTCTTTTGTTGTGTTACGTGAATTGTTTTTCTTAAGACAAAAGAAAAACCCAAAATTTTATTTTGATGTAATGCTCTGGACGCTCATCATAATTTTTTTTGTACGACTTTTAATTGCGCTGGGCTTACACTTAGTAGCGCTTGTCAGCGCTCTTTACGTTGTGGCTGTAATTATTTTCACAATCAATTCAATCCGCGTTGCGTGGATTGCCTTCCTGACAAAGCGAGAAAAAATCACTCTCCTATTTGTTTCAATTATTCTCTCGATAATTTTCGGCTTGACTTACTCTCTAACCTCTTCTTCGGAAGGAGCGCTCAACATTGCATTAAACGGATTTTCCCCCGGCTTTCACGCCTTGTTTAATTTAATAATGCTTTACGGAACAATTGCCTTCGGAGTGGTTTTTTTTACCACACTTTTTCATTTACCCACAGCAGCGGCGTTCGAGAAAAAAGCCGAGGAAGTCTCTTCATTAACCGATTTTACAAATCTTATGACCAACGCATTGGATTTTAAAGAACTTGCCGAAAATCTTACCAAGCACACATTGCAATTGATTGGCGCCGATATTGCATGGCTTTATGTCAACCGTAACGGTGAGTTTGATGTGGAAGCCTCAACCAATTTAGGTAAGCGCGAAGCAAAAGAACTTACTACAGTAGTCCTTGCCGATTTTAAAAATAAAATCCCCACCGACCTTACAGCGCAAAAGGAAAAAGCAATTAACATTTCCGTTGGAGAAGCGGTACGTACATTAAACTTCGAAACTTTAATTTTAGCACCGCTAAGAATTCACGGAGAAATAAACGGCTGCCTATTTATCGGCAGCTTTAATTATTTCCCATTTGACGAAGATGACAGAAAAACAGTTAAAGCCTTTGCCGATTACGCCGCCGTTGCAATGGAAAATTCTCTCTTGATTCAAAAATCAATTGAGAAAGAACGCTTGGAAAAAGAGCTTGATATTGCAAGGGACATTCAGCACAAAATCATTCCGAGCAAACTCCCGAGGTTAAAAAATTTACAAATCTCCGCTTCCTTCATCCCTGCTTTTGAAGTCGGCGGCGATTATTACGATTTCTCAACCGCCACTGAAGATGAAACTACTTTTATTCTTGCCGACGTTTCGGGCAAAGGAATTTCCGCTGCGTTTGTGATGGCGGAGATTAAAGGAATATTTGAATCGTTGGCAAGGACAGTTCAAAGCCCAAGGGAAATGCTTAGTAAAATGAATGCTTTGCTTGATAAAAGTCTCGGTGAGAAAGAATTCGTAACGGCAATTGGTGGAATTATTAATACATCTTCGGGTGTGTTAAAAATTTCAAGGGCGGGGCACACACCGGCTCTCCTGGTGCGCAACGGCAAAGTGATTCACATACTGCCCAAAGGCATCGGGCTTGGTTTTGACAACAGAGAAGTTTTTGAGAACGTTTTGGAAGAAGAAAGTTTTAAATTAGAATCTAACGATTTAATTCTGCTTTTTACCGACGGCGTAACCGACGCTCAAAATAAATATTCGGAATTTTTCGGAATTAAAAGATTGGAAAATATTTTAACTGAAAATTCATTAAAAAGTCCCGACGAAATTTCGGAAATACTGGTTAAAGAAGTAACTCTCTTTTCCAAAGACGTTCCACAGCGGGACGATATTACTTTTGTGATTTTCAAATGGATGAACGAATAATAATTAAAGGAAAGAAAATGGCGGATTTCAAAATTACAACGAACGAATCCCAGTCAGTGACCGTGATGAACATCGGCGGCTACTTGGACGCCCACACCGCTCCGGAATTGGAAAAAGAATTTGACAAACTTTTAGCCGAAAATAAATACAAAGTGGTTGTCAACTTCAAGGAGTTGAGCTACATCAGCAGTGCCGGCTTGGGTGTGTTCATGGCTTACATCGAAACAATGCGCGAAAACGGCGGCGACATTAAATTCTGTGAACTTAAAGACGACGTTTACGAAATTTTCGACCTTCTCGGCTTTCCTGTTCTTTACGAATTTTTCAAGACCGAAGACGAAGCAATCAAAAAATTTAACGAATAAGGATAGCGCTGTGCCCAAAGCAAAAAGTAAAAATAGATTAAAAATTTTTAGCCGTACGGATAGCCTTTCCGATGTGCGTAAATTTGTACGGGAAGTTGCCGAGAAGTGTGGTTTTAACGAGGAAGATGTTCAAAAAATTGTTCTTGCTGCCGACGAAGCATGCACCAATATTATTAAACACGCTTACAAGTTTTCCCCTACAGGGGAAATAATTTTGGATTCTATCTGCGAAACGGAAAAACTTTCCTTGATTATTACCGATGCCGGCGTACCGTTCAACCCTGAAATGGTACCCGTGCCGGACATTCAAGAACTCGCTAAGAAGAAAAAAGTAGGAGGACTCGGAATATATTTAATGAAAAAATTAATGGACGAAGTCAAATACGACTTCAATAGTGAAAAGAATCAAATTACACTTGTAAAATATTTAAACAATAAATGAAACAGACATTATTGATTTTTAAACACTTAGCGCGGCAAAGCCGGCAACCAATTTCCAAATTGCAATTATTACAGGAAGTTTAAAATATTTTGACAAAAAAAAATATTTGATTGAGGATACTATATCGCGGCAAGCCGCAATTAAGA
>WFQV01000087.1 GCA_015486905.1 Melioribacteraceae bacterium
CGTGACAAGCAAGAGGTAAGACGCAAGGAATTAGGCTTATTATTGTCAAATCGAGAACCTTGCATAAATGGATGATTGGATGAGTGGATGCATGGTTGATTGGATTGTCCGTCTTCCCCCCTTGCTACGGTCGGGCTTCGTCGCGACAGGTCCGCCTTCTCAGGATAAGTCGGGAGAAGAGTTGTTGAAAAATTTGAACTTTTAACTACGCCAAACATTTCGATAGATTGCCTCACTTCGATACATTCGGCATCGTTTTTGTTTTTTAAAATTTTCTCCTACAAACATTCGATCCCTTTGGGGTCGTTTGTTTTTCAAACCTATTCACCATTTTCCCGCATTCTGGGGGGCTATGTTCTCAAAACAAATCAAGAATCAGCCCTCCCTTTGGTAAGAAAGGGTGGGTTGTGAAAAATAAGGAGAGCAAAAAATAGCAACAAAACGCTCAAAAGGAAAAAAAAGCTAATTTTTTTTTGCCACCAAATTTAAACTTGTCCCGTACGAGTATAATTTTTGTTACAATATTCGATTGATTTTATTATTAAATGTAGGGGACGCAAATTTTGTGGGGTCGCAAAATTTGCGACCCCAACTTAATAGAAAAGGCTGCCCGAAGGCAGCCTTAAATTTATTGCAAGAAAGCAAGGTTTATTTCAGCAGCATCATCTTCTTGGAAACAACTTTGTTCCCTGCTTGCAGACGGTAAATGTAAGTACCGCTCGCAAATCTGTTTGCATTAAAGTATTTCTCGTAAACACCTGCTTTCAAGTTCTGATTTGCAATAAGAACAGCAACTTGCTGACCGAGAATATTGTAAATTCTCAAATCAACGTTTTGTGCTTTCGGTAAACCGAAACGAATAACTGTTGTCGGGTTGAACGGGTTGGGGTAGTTCTGATCAACGAAGAATTTCTTCGGAATCAGTCTTTCCTCAACTCCGGTTGTTTTATCGACAATAGAGAAATGCAACGTATCCACACTTGCTACAATTTGTTCGGTCGTTTTACCGCTTGTGGTTCTAACCGTAATTGCTACATTGCCCGAATCAGCTCCATTCAATAAGTCAAGTAAGTTCTGACCTGTAAATACATAGAATGTATCGGCAGGATTTGTACCCATAAAGTCTTTTTCTTTACCACTAACATCAAAAGCAACTACTTGGTACATTAACGGATCGCCGTTGAGATCAACTGCAGGATGCCACTTGAGTTCGTAATCGCCGTTAGCGTTGTCAATGTAAACTACTTTATTGTCAACCGAATCATGGTAGAATTCCGTAAAGTAGAAATGCGGATTCGGAGAAGCGTTAACATCTTGAGTAATCTCGGAATACAGAACTCCCAATAATTGGTAATCGCCATCGTAAGGAGTACTTTTATCATATTGTGAGACGATTCCGGTAATATTTACCGGATATATAGGAACGTTGTCAGTATCTAAACCGGTGTCATGGTCAATTCTGAATGTGAATATATTATAACCATCCCACATTTTAATATTTGCATCTTTACCGGAATCTGCCCAAACGTTTGTACTTTCTACCGGAGCAACATATTTAATTGTTACTCTCTGTCCCTCGTATTTTTCAGCGTTTGCTAAGAATTCGTCCGTCGTAATTACTTTGGCCGCCGGAACTGTCCCAATACCTAATTTAATAATATCCGTAGCGCTGTTTGAGGGTGAAAGCTCGGTAAGTCCGTTATATTGTTTTACCGTACCGGTTACCATTATTATATCACCAATGTTAACCGTAGTTGAATCGTCGTGATAGGCAAAAACATCTATTCCGGCAGTATTGTCTTGAATGTAAACACTGAAACTACCGGCGCTCTTTGTGTAATTTACTGAAGTAACAACACCTTTTACAGTAAATTGTTGACCTAAATTATCCGGTACAAAATCGCCGTTTGCATCTACGCGGACATCAGCAATAGGTGTAGTTTGTACTTGTTTGATGTCAACAATAACAATCGGTACAGGGTTGCCTCCGCGGGGAATACCGCTGTAAACAACTTCTTTTGTAGAATCATCGTCCATGTTAGCAATGCGGATTTCATCAATTTGACCGCCGTGTTCAATTCCGTTAACGGTATTGATGTCGTGATCTATAATGTCTGCATGCCAATTATTAGGATCAGTAACGTCACCGCCGCGGTACTCGACTCTCCAGATTGCATTCATTGGATCGGAGTCAGCTCTGGAGCCTGTGAAGTAATCGGCGAAGCCATCATTATCAACATCACCCAACGCACCGCCTGT
The DNA here is from genome assembly GCA_015486905.1 of Melioribacteraceae bacterium. Classification (GTDB taxonomy): domain Bacteria; phylum Bacteroidota; class Ignavibacteria; order Ignavibacteriales; family Melioribacteraceae; genus WFQV01. The sequence continues at coordinate 2,260 of WFQV01000087.1, forward strand.
CAATCTTCCGGCGCCTAATCCTGCAAGATTTGCAACGGTGTGAATTTGCATTGCTCCGTTTTCTTCTTTCATTAAGTAAACGTTGCTGTTACCACTACTGTAATCGCTGAACATAATTTCTTCCTGTCCGTCTCCGTCAACGTCAAAAGAACCGGCTGATTTGAAATCAGCACCATAAGCCATGTGTTGAATAGGCCCGTATTTCCAAGAAGAATCAGCTTGGTCATAGAAGAAAGTAAATATTTTGCCGGAATAACGGAAGCCGTAGATTTTGTTGTTGGCTACGGCGATATCCCACAATGTTCCGTCAACGTTCCAAGTTCCATATTTCCCGTAAATCATATCTTCTACGTTGTCATCAATTGAACGTGGAACACCTCCGTAGAGAACCTCATCGGCACCGTCACCGTCCAAATCCGCAAGTGTTAAAACATCTACTTGACCTTTACCGGCTAAACCTGTGCTGCCGTAATCTAAAGTATCCAGTGTGTAACTTGTAGAATCGGTAATGTCACCTGTTCCGTTGTATTCCAAATCTACAACCATATCGCTGTATTTAAAGCCCATTACAATATCGGTTAAACTGTCGCCGTCAATATCACCTACAGCAAGAGAGGCAATATGGTCGGGATTCATTCCATGGAAAGAAGCAATAATGTGGGGAACAAGCGTATCTGCATCTTGTGTAAATAATACAAGACTCCCTGTTGGGAAGTTGGTGTTTCCACTGTAATAAATACCGGCAAGTGCTTCTTCCGTTCCATCCTTATCTATATCAACGGTTTTGAACGTACGCCAAGGATAGAAATTACCAAATGTTTGAGTAGCTACGGTATCGAATTTAGAAGTAGTGGTATTATACTTCAAGAACATCATGTTGGTTTTTGCTCCGAAGAGAGCAATTTTACCGTTTATTACGGTTGCATCCGAATAGGAGAAGTATGAACCTTCCGTGCCATGACCGAGCATCGTCCATGTTTCGCTTCCGTCACCATTGTCAGGAATATTGTCAACTGTCAAAGCACCCCAGCCCCAGTGGCTTTTTCTTTCAACAAAGAAGAAATCAGGGTGACCGTCGCCGTTAAGGTCTGTTAAGAAACCGTTAAACGGACGCATTTCAGTATTGTCCGGTAAATCCATATTCCACTCTGCATTAGGACGATAGGTACCGTCGCCATTGTCGATACCCATTACGTCAGAACCATCGCCCGGAGTTTCGTAAACAACGATTCTCGGTGGATTAGTATTGCCTGTTTTCAGATTGTTTACCGGGCACCAAATAATTTCACCTTTACCGTCACCGTCCCAGTCGCCTGCGAGAAGTACCGGCCAAGTATTCTGATAGGAAACGCCAGGTAAAGTAGTTTTCCACCTAAGTACCAATGCATCGTTAACCAATTCGTATTTGTAAAGTGTAGGAATCAATTCGCCGTTAGGACCGTCTGACCAATCGTTATTAACTGCATAAACGTCAGGCAAACCGTCGCCGTCGTAGTCCATTCCGGCAACTACGTTACCAAAACCACCGTCAGGGGAAGGTAGTCTGCTCTGGCGAATGAATTGTGTTTTGGGATTATTCCCGGCGAACTCAAGTGTCCAAGTTTCGCTGCCGTCACCGTTGTCAGGTATGTTATCAACGGATGCAATTCCGAAAGTTAGGTTACCTTTACGGGCTGCCCAAGCAATCTCTTGTCTCCCGTCGCCGTCAAAGTCGCCGATTACCCATTTAATCGGACGCATTTCTTCCATGTCCGCAACGTTTGCATTCCAAACGGCATTAGGTTTGTAATTCCCGCTGCCATCAGCAACACCCATTGCATCGCCTGTTCCGGAATATTCGAAAACAACGAAACGGGGCGGATTCGGGTTCGTGGTAGCATCAAGTGAGTTTACAGGTCCCCAAACTATTTCGGGTTTCCCGTCGCCGTCTAAGTCTGCCTTTTCCAAAGCTGGCCAAGTATTCTGACCGGAAAAATTTAATTTGGCGGCCCAGACGGAATCCCATGTGGTACCATTGAATTCATACTTGTAAATCGTAGGTACCTCTTCGCCTGGAGTGTCATTCCACTCGTCATTAACAGCGTAAATCTCGGGTTTACCGTCGCCGTCAAAATCGACACCTGCAACAATATTACCGAAACCGCTGCCAAAGCCGGCAGAAGTATCCGGTACCGGAATTACTGCTTGACGGACGTAAGTATCCTGTGCGGAAACTTTTACAGTCAACAGTAATGCAAGCATCATTAAAATTACTGATAGTTTTTTCATAGAACCTCCCATAAAGTTTTTAGAATTTAGTGAGTTAGTTAATCGTGAAAACATCATTTAAATTTTTTATTTAAGAACAATCATCTTTTTCGCAATTGTTGAAATTCCGTTGCTTATTCTGTAAATGTAAGTTCCGGTAGCAAGTTTGGAGGCATCGAAACTAACTTTGTAATTACCTGCGGCGTAATTTCCTTTTGCCAATGTTTTTAATAATTGTCCTGTAATTGAATAAACCGACAAAGTAATATTTGCATTTTCGGGAAGAGAAAATTCGATTACGGTCGTCGGGTTAAAAGGATTAGGATAATTTTGACTTAAAGAAAATTTAGTGGGAATTGTTTCGTTTATTTTTCCAACAGATGTAATTGTCAAAGGAATGGTCGGCAATGTTCCGGAGTAAACCCATTTCTCTACCGTCCAACCGTAGTAGGACTGTGAATAAAGGTTTTTCTCCTGGTCGTAATCAACGGAATAAGTGGAAGAGTATCCCGAAGCAATGTTGTTTGTACGGTTATTGTAAGCTCCTGTTACTGCATAGTTCCAAGCGGCAACATCAAGTGTGTCCATTATGACACCGGTATTCGGATTGATTGCATAAATGCGGCTGTATTCGTAACCTGTTCCGCGGTGGAAATTAGCTGCCGCAGCGGCAAATAGAATGTTGTTGCCGTCCATAAATTTGAGTCCCCAAGGTCCAACCTCAAATAGACCTGTTGCGGTTGTGTCAACCGTAGATTGGTATGTCCCTTCCATTTGGAAATTAAATCCTGAATAAAGAGTGTAACCGTTTTGTACGTCTCCAACATAGCAATAAATTTTCTTTGTCATATAATTGGAAACATAAATAACGGTTCCTTCTTTGTTAACGGCAATGCCTCTTGCTGTTCCTACATCGGGCAAAGTAATTGTTTGAAGAGGGCCCGAAGCATCGTGTGCACTTGAAGTCCAACCACTTTCCGTATCCGGATTACCGTAAACCATAACTTTTGGAGCAGTTGAAGAATCCCCTTGGGTAGTAACAAAAACATTTCCGTTTCCGTCAACGTCCACTGCCCAGATGGGATCGCTCCCTGTTTTCAATCTTTGCGGATAAGTGTAAATGCTGTCTTCTTTGAGCTCGAATTTAAGAAGACTGTGGTCATCGTCATTGTTTGCTACCACAACAATGTTAGTCGGACCATTGGCATCTTGGTAACGAGCTATTCCCCGAGCATCGTTTAGCGTCAACTGATCAAATATATTTGACCAAAGAGTTTTCAATCCGCTTTGGCTGTAAGGTATTTTTCCTAAGCGTCCGTTAACGGAATCGGCATTGTTATAGCCTACCAAGTAGTAAGCATCTTTTGATGACCTATTAATTAAAGCAACAAACTTATTGTTACCCAATGCGGCTACAGCCATCGTACGCTGTCCGGTACCGTTGGCGCCATCGTCTGCGGTTGCATAAGTGCAACTCCATTGACCGTTAAAATTTTGTGAATATGTTTGTGTGGAAAGTAAGATAGTTAGTAATAAAGCGGCTAAACTGTAAGCAAGTCTCATAAGACTCCTCCTTAATTAGTTAAACTTTATTTTTTAAACTATTGAAAATATAGATTTCTTTATTAAAATGTCAAGAATATTTTAATAAAAAAAGATTAATTCTGTTGACAAAAGCAAATAATCAAACAGTAACTAATAACAAGCGCTGTTCTCCGTTCACTACCTTTGTGCCTCGGTATCTTTAAATAAATTTTAAATGGGGTTTAATGACAATTCCAAAGTGGTACGGGTTTAAAATCGGTGGCAAAAAAATAAGAAAGAAGAAACAAGAAATAAGAAATAGTTAAAAGTGAGACGCCCGCCTTCGTCTGCGCTTAGCTTGACTACGTCGTGACAAGCAAGAGGTAAGACGCAAGGAATTAGGCTTATTATTGTCAAATCGAGAACCTTGCATAAATGGATGATTGGATGAGTGGATGCATGGTTGATTGGATTGTCCGCCTTCCCCCTTGCTACGGTCAGGCTTTGTCGTGACAGGTCCGCCTTCTCAGGATAAGTCGGGAGAAGAGTTGTTGAAAAATTTGAACTTTTAACTACGCCAAACATTTCGATAGATTGCTTCACTTCGATACATTCGGCATCGTTTTTGTTTTTTAAAATTTTCTCCTACAAAC
>WFQV01000088.1 GCA_015486905.1 Melioribacteraceae bacterium
GGCTGGCGCCCACACAGCGAGCAAGTCGGACAGACCGGTAAAACGGTTTCACCCAACCTTTACATTGCACTTGCAATTTCGGGAGCTATTCAGCATTTGGCGGGAATGCGTTCTTCGAAATATATTGTTGCTGTCAATAAAGATAAGGACGCACCGATTTTCCAAGTTGCGGATTACGGAATAGTAGGGGACGTTTTTGAGGTTGTCCCTGCATTAATCGAAGAAGTAAAGAAAATAAAATCCTAAACCGAGATTGAAACGTGAACAAGGTTGAGGTTGAAATATTAGGACTTTCGGCAAATTCTTCAACGGGGGGTGCTTACGCCCTCCTGTTGAAGGAAGTTTACGGAACCCGCCGCCTGCCGGTTTTAATAGGCACCTTTGAAGCACAGTCAATTGCTCTTGAACTGGAAGGGATTAAACCGCCACGACCTTTAACCCACGACCTCCTCAAATCCGTTATTGACCATTTGGGTGGGGTAATAATCGAAGTTCAAATTACGGAATTGAGGGAATCTACTTTCTACGGAAAGATAATTATTGAAATTGCCGGATTAACAAACGAGATAGATTCACGCCCTAGCGATGCAATTGCTCTTGCCGTTAGAGCAAACGTACCTATTTATGTGAACGAAGAAGTAATGAAAGTTGCGGCTATTGTTCCCACAAGTAAGGAAGAGGAAACTCCGGGCGAAGAAAATTTTAACGAGGAAGATTTTTTTGCGGATAAAACTTCCGGCTCGAAAGAAGTTAGAATTGCGGCACTTCAGGATTTGCTTCGAAAAGCAATTGAAAAAGAAGATTACGAAAGAGCGGCAAAATTACGCGACGAAATAAATAAACTTACCGGCAAAACAAACTAATTATTTTCCAATCATTAAATGTCCGGTCGTTACTTGTTATCCATTAGTCCATCGTTTAGAGGTTTAGAAGTTTAGAGGTTTAGAGTGGAAATGAGGAAGAGGCTGACAGAGAACAGTAAACAAGAATTGTATTCGAGCACTCTTAAATCATTACTCAAAGTTAATTGTCTTTTATTTATTTCTTAAAGAAAAAAGTAATAATTTTGCAAAAAGGAATTTTGGAAACATTTAATGAAACCGAAATTACAAATAAACTGGATTGTTGGATGGATGGACTGTTGGATAATTGGATGTCCGACTTCTCCCGCATTCTGCGGGGTTCATCGTGACAGGTCCGACTTTGCCCTCGCTGCGCTCGGGCTTCGTCGCAACAGGTTGGATGAATGGATGATTGGATGAATGCATAGTTGGATAAATGGTTGGAATGAAAGATGCAATTTGTAAGTTTTATCACTTAAATAGCGATTCTAATTGTAGAAATAATTAATGCACAAATAAAAGGAAAGTTAGCTTGATTACAGGTTTAAAAACATTCGCGAAAATTCGTGTAATTAGCGGCTAAAAAATAAGCACATGAAATTAAAATTTATTTTAGCCCTTGTCCTTTTGCCGTTTGCCTTCGGAAGTTTGCACGCCCAGCGTGAGGCGATTGAATTTTACGTGGTCGATTCTTACGTTACTCCCGAAACACCGCACACATTTAAACTTACTTTCTTTACAAGCGACAGCTGCACGACAAAGATTCTTTTTAATAATAAAAAGAGATTTGACATATCTCGTAAATTGAGTGATGTACACAAGTTCACCCTTGATTTAACCGGCTACGCTTTTGATTCCACTTCAGTGCCTTTTGTTCTAATTGCCAAAGATAAATTCGGTAATGTCTTTAAATCTGAGGAGTTTGAAGTAGAATTACCGGACGATGCATCTTTGCTCCAGTCAGAAGGAAGCGGCTCGTTTTTTAACCTTTGCATAGGGGGAATTTCTTTGTTGGTTCCCTCAGTAGGTGTTTATTTTACCTCTATCGATTCACTGAAATTTTCTCTCTCCAAAGAAATACCTTTCCTTACGTTTAATAATATCGGGGCGAAATACCCTTCGGGTTATTTGGCACTAAGTTATTCCTATGTTTTCAAAAACAGTTCGAAGAATTTTGTGGGCATTTCTTACAAAAAAATATTTGAGTTTAATTTACTTGAGTACGTTGCTTTGGGGGGAGGAATTTACACGGATTTTAAAGGTGCGTACGGATTTTCCCCTGACGTCGAACTAGGACTGTTTAGAATTTTTGACGACTATACTTTGTTTCTACAGTATAAGTTTAATTTAAATATCTCGGATTATGGCGGGAATGCAAATCAAATTTATTTGGGCTTGTATGCTCCTTTCTTTTCTTTTAACTATTAAAGAACAAAATGACATTTGATTATTTCAAAACGGAAGATCTTTCACAAGTAACTCGGCTTATTAAAAAAGAATGCTATAGAGACATTGTAAGCGACCAAATAATGCGGGAAAAAATTTTTGAGGATAATGACTTTGACAGAGAAATGACCTTGGTTGCAAAGAAGAATAATGAAATAATCGGGTTCATTATGGGAGTTGTTCGCCGAAGAGACGAAGGTAATGTCGGTTATGTTAAACTTTTAGCTGTGGACAAACATTACCGCAGAAAGAAAATTGCTACGGGTCTGCTCAAAGAAGTTGAGAGGAAATTAAAAGAAAAAGGAGCAGTTAAAATTAGACTTTTTGAATCAGCCCCGAATTATTTAACTCCCGGTATTGACCCGTTCTACACCGGAGCGGTTTGCTTCTTTGAGAGAAACGGTTACGTGAAATTCAGCGATTGTTCCAATCTTCTTTGCAATTTGGAAAATCAATCCTTCGAAACGCGGGACGAGGAAATTGCGCTTTACGAAAAAGGGATTAAATGCTTAAGAGCTAAAGTTGAAGATTTTGACAGATTAAAAGAATGGGTGAATGTGAATTTTAAAGCCTGGATGGGTGAAATAAGTTCCGCATTTTTAAACGAGCCGCCTTCGATTCACATTGCGGAAAAAGAAGGTGAAATTATTGCTTTCTCCGCTTACGAGACAAACAATAAAGGTACCGGTTGGTTTGGACCAATGGGAACGGCAAATGAAGCGCGCGGCTTAGGCATTGGCGGTGTGCTTCTGAAACGCTGTATGAGCGATATGAAACAAATGGGATTTAAAAAATCAATTATTCCCTGGGTAGGCCCCATTCCTTTTTATATGCGTTATGTTAATTCTCCCGTCGACAGAGTGTTTTGGCGTTTTGAAAAACAGTTGGAATAATTTTTTTTAGTGTGTAATTAATTTTAATCGGTAGATGTGTAAAAAGCAGATAATAAAATATATTTGCAGAACATTCTCAAACGTTTTTTTCGGTAATGTAAAGTTTTTTAAACTTGAGAGAGAAAAATTAATTGGCAGAAGGGAAATACATTGATTTGGGCGACAGAGGGAAATTAAGTTTGAGAAATAAACTTAACGAACTAACCGGTAAGGAGTGGATTAAATTTTCAAAATCTTGGTTCATTCACACACCCCGGGCAAGGGATAAGAGCGGGATACTTCATCCTGCAAAATTTCCCGAATCGCTGGTAAAAGAATTTATTGAATTCTTTACAAAGAGAAATCAATGGGTCCTTGACCCGTTTATGGGAACAGGCAGTGCATTAATTGCAGCAAGTGAAATAGGGAGAAACGCTGTAGGCATTGAGCTTTCGAAAAAGTATTTTGATATTACAAAAAGAAGAATTGAGGAGAATTTATCCTCCGGAAAAACTTTCCCTTTGCATGGTTCGTCGGAAGATTTATCTTTACTTCTTGAAAAAAATAATTTGAAGGATATTCGTTTCGATTACGTAATTACTTCACCGCCTTATTGGAATCAATTAAAACGTAATTATATTAGGCAAAAGTCCCGAGACGAAAAAGGCTTGGATACAATTTATTCCGTGGACGATAAAGACATTGGCAACATTGACGACTACAATGAATTCATCGAAAAACAAGCTCGGATTTTCGATAAGGTTTTCGATGTAACAAAAGACAAAGGTTATTTGACAATTATTACAAATAATGTTTATTTTGAAGGAAGGCTTTACCCGTTGGCTTTTGATACGGCAATTTCGCTTACAAAGCGGGGTGAAAAAAGCTGGACCTTGAAAGATGAAAAAATTTGGTTGCAAAACGACAAAGCATTAATTGCACTCGGTGTTAATTCCGCCTGGGTGGCAAATAGGCATCATCAGTATTGTTTGATTCTTAGAAAAGAGAAGAAACGTTGAATCGGGAAAAGACGGTTTACACGGTTAGCGAACTAACCGGCGAAATAAAATTTATGCTGGAAAACTCCTATTCGGAAGTTACCGTAATTGGAGAGATTTCCAATTTTAAAGCGCACCGTTCAGGGCATTGGTATTTTACTTTGAAGGATGCCGATGCGGTTTTGAATTGCACAATGTGGCGTGGAATTAATAACTACGTTTTCTTTACTCCTCAAGAAGGAATGAAGGTAATTGCCAGCGGTAGAATTACCGTTTACCCCCCAAGAGGCAGTTACCAATTAGACGTCCGTTCAATGAAACCGGGAGGAGAAGGAGAACTGCAAGCGGCTTTCGAAAGATTAAAAAAGAAATTAGCTGCCGAAGGTCTTTTCGACGAGCGGTTTAAACAGCCTTTGCCGAAATTCCCCGAAAAAATAGGAATTGTAACCGCACTTGACGGTGCTGCTTTTCAAGATATGATTAATACGGCTAAAAGGCGTTATCCTTTGGTAGAGTTGATTATTGCCTCGGCGAAAGTGCAAGGCGAAGGTGCCGCTGAGGAAATAGCTGATGGAATAAGAGCGTTGAACAAAAGGGACGACATCGACGTGATTATAATAGGGCGCGGCGGGGGCTCCTTGGAAGACCTTTGGGCTTTTAACGAGGAAGTTGTCGCTCGTGCTGTTTTTGAATCCCGTATTCCGGTTGTTAGCGGTGTGGGTCACGAAATTGATTTCTCTATTTCCGATTTTGTGGCTGACATCCGCGCGGCAACTCCTACCGCTGCAATGGAATTGGCAACCCCCGACAAGCAAGAAATTTTTGCCTTTATTCAAGATTTTTTCTATAATGCAGAATCTAATATTTTACAAATGATTGAAGATTACAAGTTTAATGTTTCAAATATTCTAAATGGTTACGGTTTCCGCCTGCCGGAAGATGTAATTAAAAATAAAGTTCAATTTTTGGACAATTTAATCTACAAAATAGACAGCGGTATCTCTAAGAGATTAACTTTCGAGAAAAACAAACTTGCTCTTTTGAACGGTCTGCTCGAAGCAAATAACTCGAACAAAATATTAAAGAAAGGTTACACAATCGTTAAACAATCGGATAAAATAATCCCTCGTACAAATAACTTCGAAAGAGGGAAGGATTTTAAAATTAAATTTTACGACGGTGAAGTGGAGATTAAACGATGAGTAAAAATGAAATGAGTTTTGAAGACTCACTTAATAGACTTCAGGAAATAAGCGAACAGTTGGAAAGCGGAGAAATTTCCCTTAACGAATCAATAAAACTTTACGAGGAAGGCATTGACCTCGCTAAAAAATGTTACAAACTTTTGAATGAAGCAGAGCTTAAAGTAACAGAATTGAAAAAAACTTTGGATGATGAATTTAAAAAAGAAAACAATTAGAAATTTGAGGTAAAAATATGACCATCAACAAATCAAAATACGAATTATTGTTTCAGGTTGATTCCCCTAAGGATATTCGTGATTTTAATTTGCATCAATTAAAACAACTCGCAAGCGAAATAAGAGAATATTTAATTGATGTGATTTCTCAAACCGGCGGTCACTTCGGCGGCGGTTTGGGCGCTGTGGAATTAACCATTGCGCTCCACAAAGTTTTTGACACACCCAAGGACCTTTTGATTTGGGATGTGGGTCATCAAGCGTATCCGCACAAAATTCTTACCGGCAGACGCGATGCGATGACAAGCATACGCAAGTTGAACGGCATTAGTGGTTTCCTGAAAAGAGATGAAAGCAAATACGATGTTTTCGGCGCCGGGCATGCTTCTACTTCAATTTCCGCTGCAGTGGGAATGGCAATTGCACGCGACCATTTGAAAAAAGACCACAAGGTGGTTGCCATAATCGGAGACGGAGCAATGACGGGAGGAATGGCTTATGAAGGATTAAACAACGCGGGTGTATTAAAACCTAATTTGATAGTTGTCCTTAACGATAATCAAATGTCTATTTCCCCCAATGTTTGGCAGTATGCTAATTATTTTAACGAAATTATTGCTCACCCGGAATTTCAAAAATTAAAAGGAGCTATTTGGGATTTAACCGGAAAATTAGACCAGTTCGGCGACGGAATAAGAAAAGTTGCCGTCCGTCTCGAGTCGGGAATTAAATCCATTATTACACCAGGAATGCTTTTCGAAGCTTTGGGATTCAGATATTTTGGACCTATCGATGGTCATAATCTTGGTAAATTAATTAACATTTTTGAAAAGGTTAAAAACTTAAAAGGCCCTATTCTTGTCCACACAATTACGGAAAAGGGCAAAGGATACAAGCCTGCGGAAAGTAACAAAGAGAAATTTCACGGCATCTCTCCATTCGATAAATTAACCGGACATATAATTAAAAAGTCCTCCGCTGCTCCAAAATACACAACTGTTTTTGGAAATGCAATGGTTGAACTTGTTAGTAAAAATCCAAAAATCGTAGGAATTACGGCTGCAATGCCGGATGGTACAGGGCTTAATATTTTACAAAAAGAATACCCCGACAATTTCTATGATACGGGGATTGCCGAACAGCATGCTATTACATTTGCCGCCGGGCTTGCCGCCGAAGGGATTACTCCGGTTGCGGCAATTTATTCAACTTTCCTGCAAAGAGCTTTTGACCAAATCATTCACGATATTGCGCTTCAAAAATTGCACGTAGTGCTTGCTCTCGATAGGGGCGGTTTGGTTGGAGCTGACGGACCCACACACCACGGAGCTTTCGATTTAACTTACCTACGCTTAATTCCCAATATTGTCGTAATGGCGCCGAAGGATGAATCCGAATTGCGGGATATGCTTTACACGGCAGTTGAAAAATACCACGACGGTCCCATCGCATTGCGCTACCCTCGCGGTGAGGCAGTAGGTGTTCCACTTAAAGAAAATTTCGAGGAAATCCCAATTGGTAAAGGTGAAATTCTAAAGAAAGGGAAAGATGTTGCTCTGTTGGCGGTTGGTAAAATGGTAAGCTATTCAAATGAAGCGGCAAGAATTTTAGGTGAAGCAGGGATAGATGCGGAAGTAATTAATATGAGATTTATTAAACCGCTCGATAAGGAACTGCTCGATTATGTGGCATCGAAATTTGACAAAATAATTACGCTCGAAGAGAACACAATTGTAGGCGGCTTCGGAAGCGGTGTGCTTGAATATTTTGGCGCTAAGAATTACAAAAACGATATTCTCAGGATAGGCTTACCCGATGATTTCGTTGAGCAAGGCTCACAAGCTGAACTTCACGCTTTGTTGGGAATTGACCCTGTGGGAATTTCCAAAAAAGTCGAAGTGTTTGTTAATGAACTCGGCGTTAAGGAAGGCATCTCTGCGTAAAAAGTAAATCTTCAATTTGAATAATTGGCTTGAGCGGTATTACACAAGTTGTTCATCTGGTTTTCTGCCCCGATGAAATTTTTCTGAAAAGAGCGGTAAATAGTGAAAAGATAACATTGATCGTTACCCCTTACTTGAGACTTAGGACTTACGACTTGTTACTCGTCATTCTTACGTCAACATTCATATTGTTCAATTGGTACAGGTTTAAAATCTGTTGAAAAAAATAAAAGAAATAAGAAAGAAGAAACAAGAAATAAGAAATAGTTAAACGCGAGACGCAAGAGGTAAGACGCTAGACATATCCGACTGCCCCCGCATTCTGAGGAGTAAACTCTTTGGGGTCGGAAGGCTATTTTTTATACTGTCCATGAGAACCCCGAAGGGGTTCAATGTCTGTAGAACGAAGAATCAAAAAGGGGAAAAGAACCCTGAAGGGGTTCAAGTTAATGTTCATTAAATCCGAAAATATTGGATTGTCCGCCTTTCCTCGCATTTTACCGGGAGTAAAACGAGAATCAGCCGTCCCCCCTGCTTGCGGGAAGGGAGGGAAAGGGTAGGTTGGGAAAAATAATGAAAGCAAAAAATCATAACAAAACGCTTTGGAGGAAAAGACAAACTATTTTTTTTTGACAACGGATTTAAACTTGTAACGTTCAATTCATGTTAAAAAATATAAAAGAATTGCCGATTAAAGCACTTTCCGATTGATTCTTTCCCTTCATTTCGGTAATTTCAAAATTCAAATAAAAAATAATTATGTTTAATATTGCCGTCTTCGTTTCGGGTCGTGGTTCGAATTTTTTAGCTCTTTACGAGTCGCTTAAAAAACGACAAAGTGAAGCGCAAATAGCCGCAGTGGTAGCCGACAGAAACTGCCAAGCCGTTGAAAAAGCAAAAGAGCTTGGCATCTCAACTTATTTCGTTTCTTCGAAATCAAGAGAAGATTTTTTTACTTACGAAGAATTAAAACAAATTTTATTGGAAGGAGAAACGAACTTAATTGTTTTGGCAGGCTTTTTGAAAAAGATTCCCGACACCTTTGTTGATTCGTTTAAGAGCAGAATAATCAATATCCATCCGGCTCTGCTCCCATCTTACAGCGGTAAAGGAATGTACGGAATAAACGTTCACAAAGCGGTTTTTAATTCAAGAGAAAGATATTCAGGCGCTACGGTTCACATTGTTGACAAAATTTACGACCACGGTAAAATTCTGGCTCAACAGAAAGTTGACATCTCTACTGCAAAATCCCCGGAAGAGATTGCTGAGCGGGTGCTTGAAATTGAACATCGAATTTTGCCTGAAGTTGTAAGAAAAATAATAGAAGGAAAAATAAATTTGGATACTTAAAGCATCCGAATAAGTTGTGGGAGATTAAATTGAAAAAATATGCTCTCTTAAGTGTTTCCGATAAAAGCGACATTGTTGAGTTTGCTGCGGGACTTCAAAAATTTAATTACAAAATTTTAGCTACGGGAAATACGGCAAAGCTGTTGAGGGAAAACAAAATTGACTGTACGGACGTGTCTGATTTTACGGGATTCCCTGAAGTTTTTGACGGAAGGGTAAAAACCGTACATCCGAAAATTTTCGGAGGAATTCTTTTGAGAAGAGGCAATGAGAACGATATTAAGCAAGCCGAAGAAAACAACATTTCTCCTATTGATATTGTCTGTGTTAACCTTTACCCATTTCCGGAGGTCGTTAAAAAAGATGTCCCTCTGCAAGAAAAAATTGAAAATATTGATATCGGCGGACCTAGTTTGATTCGTGCTGCGGCAAAGAATTTTAAAGACGTTTCCGTACTTACAAATCCTAACCAATACGCTCCTTTCTTAGAGGAATTACAAAACGGAGAAATTAGCATTGCGACAAAAGAAAAACTCGCATACGAAGCTTTCGTGCACACTTCTTTTTACGATACTTTAATTGCGGATTTTTTTGAGAATGAATTTGATTTTATCCCTTCAACCTTTAGGTTGAATCTTCCCTTGGAGAAAAAACTGCGTTACGGTGAAAACCCACATCAATCGGCATTTCTTTATGGTAACTTCAATCAATATTTTGAACAGCTTCATGGAAAGGAGCTTTCTTACAACAACATTGCGGATTTAACTGCGGCTGTGGAATCTTTACAAGAATTTCAAGGTACGGCGTGTGTGATTGTTAAACACCTTAATCCTTGCGGTTCGGCGGTTGCCTATAATGTTTCGGAAGCATACTTAAAAGCTCTTTCTTGTGACCCTATCTCCGCTTTTGGCGGCATTGCAGTTTTTAATAAAGAAGTTGATTTGCATACCGCTGAAAAATTAAACGAAATATTTTTAGAGATTGTTGCCGCTCCTTCGTTCACGGATGAAGCATTGAGCGTTTTGAGAAAGAAGAGAAACAGAAGACTCCTTTTAATAAAGGGTGATCTTCCGATGTCGGGTAAAGAAATTAAAACTATTCCCGGCGGGGTGTTGGTTCAAGACAAGGACAGTTCGGAAATTGAACAATTGGAATTACGAACCGTAACCGAAAGGCAATGCACGGAAAAAGAATTGGAAGACCTTAAATTTGCTTGGGCTCTTTCGAAGCACACCAAATCCAATGCAATTGTGATAGTTAAGAATAAAATGGGAATCGGGATTGGAGCGGGACAGATGTCCCGTGTGGACTCTGCAAAAATTGCAGTTGAAAAAGCTCTCGCAAGCGGACACTCGCTTAAAAACGCCGTAGCGGCTTCGGATGCTTTCTTTCCCTTCCCGGACGGGGTGGAAACCTTAGCCGCCCAAGGAATTACGGCAATAATTCAGCCGGGAGGTTCAATACGTGACGAAGAAGTAATTAAAGCTGCAAATAAATTTAACATTGCGATGGTTTTTACAAATATTAGAAATTTTAAACATTAAGGGGTAATATGGGATTTTTAGATTTTTTCTCGAGTGACGTTGCAATCGACTTGGGTACTGCCAATACTTTAATCTACATTAAGGGCAAGGGCATTGTACTTAACGAACCGTCGATTGTTGCTTTCGACAGAAACACGAAGAGAATAATTGCTTTGGGCAATAAGGCAAAGGAGATGCAAGGGCGTGAACACCGTGAGATAAGAGTTTCACGGCCAATGCGCGACGGAGTAATTGCCGATTTTGAAATTGCCGAAGGAATGATTCGGGCTTTTATTAAAAAGGTTTCAACGGGAGTTTTCTCAAGCCGCCGCGTTATTGTTGCCGTTCCCAGCGGAGTAACCGAAGTTGAAAAAAGAGCGGTGCGCGATAGTGCCGAGCACGCCGGCGCCAAAGAAGTCCACTTGATCGCCGAACCGATGGCTGCGGCAATAGGAATTGGGATTGATGTGGAAGAGCCTGTCGGTAATATGATTATTGACATCGGAGGAGGTACAACCGAAATTGCCGTAATTGCTCTCGCGGGAGTTGTTAACGTTGAGTCGATTAGGATTGCAGGCGATGAGATGAACAACGCAATAATGCAATTTTTTAAGAAGAATTACAACTTGCTGATTGGCGAAAGAACCGCAGAGTCAATTAAGTGTAAAGTTGGTTCCGCTGTTCCCTTGAAGGAAGAAATCACAATTCAAGTAAAAGGTCGTGATTTGGTTGGAGGCATCCCGAAAACTTCAGAAGTTAGCTCCGTTGAAATTCGTGAAGCGCTGAATGAAAGCATAGTGCAAATAATTGAATCTGTAAAGCAGACGTTGGAAAGAACTCCGCCCGAACTTTCTGCCGATATTTTGGACAGAGGCGTAATGTTAACCGGCGGCGGGGCTTTGCTAAAAGGCTTGGACGAAAGAATTAGAATGGAAACAAATCTCCCCGTTCATGTTGCCGAGGACCCTCTTACTGCAGTTGTGCGCGGCACGGGCAAGTGCATCGAAAATATTAACAAATATTCGAAGGTGTTTATTAGAAAGAGAACTTATTAACGGAGAAAAATTTTATTGAAAAATATTTTTGAATTTAAAGAGTATTTGATTTTAGCAATTCTTCTGATAGTAAGTTTAGCGCTTTTACCGTTTAACGACAGCCCTCAAGTAAAAAATCTTCGCACTTATGCATTCAGCATTTTTGCCTATGCTACCGAAGCCACTCAAGACGTCCTAACTTTTTTTCGCCCTGAAGAAGAATTAAAAAAAGAGAAAAAATTAAACGGAGAACTTTCACTTCAGGTAAACCTTTTACGCGAATACGGGATTGAAAACATTCAATTGAAAAAAATGTTGGACTATTACGACTCGACAAAATATTTACTGATTGCAGCAAAGGTTGTCTCGCGAAACGTTACCAAAACTAACGGTAATTTAATTTTAAACCGTGGCAGTAAATACGGAATAACGGAAGCAATGCCCGTGATCGACGAATTCGGATTAGCCGGAATAGTAACCGAGGTAAGCCGCGATTTCTCACTCGTGCGGACTATTAAAAACAGCAAATTAAAAATTGCCGTTACGGACCAGAGAAGCAGGGTTAGCGGAATAGCCGAGTGGGGCGGCTCGAGGCTGGTATTGAAGAACATTCCCGCTTCGGCGGATGTGGCTCCCGGTGACAGAATAATCACCTCGGAATTTAGCTCTGTCTTTCCACCTTCCATTCCCGTAGGATTGATTACCAAAAAGGAAATTAACATTAATGGATTGTTGGGTAACGTTTTTGTAAAACCTTTCTCGGAATTTGAAAAGGAAAATTTTCTCTTCGTTGTTAAGTTGATTAAAAACAAACAAATCGATTCGTTGAAACTAAATCTGTATTTGAAAAGATGAAACGTTTTTTAATTCCGATATTGTGGTTTGTCCCTTTGGCAGCGCTGCAGCTAACCGTTGTTCCAATGATTTCGTTCGACGGAATTTTCCCGAATTTGATTTTGGTGCTTACGGTTTTTTACGGCGTGCGTTACGGTAAAATATTCGGAAGTATATTGGGCTTTCTATTAGGACTTTTGTTTGACTTGCTATCCGGTGGAATAATCGGCAGCTCGATGTTTGCTTTTACTTTAGCCGGTTTTATTGCCGGTTACTATTTCAGAGAAGATGATTCCTCAAATCTTTATTCGTTTAACTTCCTTCTTGTTCTGCTTTACGCTTCCTCTGTCTCGCTTTTTATTTACTCTTTAATTGTTTATTCCAGCATTAGCACTAATATTCTAACACTGTTCTTCGAGCAGGGATTACTGCCGGCTTTTTACACGGCAATTTTCGGTCTTCCGGTGTTATTTTTTAAACCGAAGGATGTTCTACGATGATTGACAACATTGACATTGTTGCACGTAAAAGAATTCTTTACGTCATCATTGTGGGTTTTGTAATTATCATTTCATTTAAACTTTTTTCACTCCAAATATTGGAGAGATCGGAATTTAGTGAGAAGGCGAAAGGAAATTCCGTAAAGAAAATTGTTGAGCCTGCTGCCCGTGGTGTATTTTACGATTTTAACAGAAATTTGTTAGTCAGCAATAAAGCTTCTTATACTTTGGAAATAGTTCCTAACGATTTCGATTGGGATAATGCTAAGCTGGTAGAAAAAGTTTTAGGTGTGAGGAGGGGTTACATAAAAAAAATACTTCGGAAAAAGCGGAGTTACTCAAAGTATTTCCCGGTTAGGATTAAAAAAGATGTTTCGTTAAAAGTTATTTCCTGGTACGAGGAAAATTCGTCGTATTTGCCCGGACTAACCTACGCAGTTGAATTTCAAAGGGATTACTCTTTCGGCGTTATGGGCTCGCATATGTTCGGCTACACAAGCGAGATTTCCGCCTCCATGCTGAAAAGATTCAAGGGAGAATACAGCCGCGGTGATTTTGTGGGTGTGAACGGACTTGAGCGCTATTACGAAAAATATCTTCGCGGCAAAAAGGGCTACAAGTTTGTAGTAGTTGATGCTAAAGGAAAATTAGTGCGGAGGTATTTGAGAGGTAGAAAGGATATTTTACCGTGCAAAGGGGACGATTTAATTTTAACAATCGACAAAAAAACTCAAAAGAAAGCCGAGGAATTATTGAAGGGCAGAAGAGGAGCGATAGTTGCAATGGACCCCCATACGGGAGGAATAATTGCGTTTGTAAGCTCACCCGAATACGATTTGTCGAACTTTGCATCCGTTACTCCTGCGGATGTTTTGGATTCACTTAACAATAACCCCGACAAACCCCTTTTTAATCGTGCTTCGATGTCGGTACATTCACCCGGCTCCACAATTAAAATGTTAATTGCCTCAGCACTTCTGCAGGAAGGAATAATTACAACACGAAATATTGTAAACTGTAAAGGCGGACTGCAATTCGGCAACAGATTTTTCGAATGTACCCATGTTCACGGAAGGGTTAATGTTGAGGAAGCAATTGAAAAATCGTGCAACACTTTTTTCTACACCTACATTCAAAAGTTAGGACTTAAACGATTTGCTAAGTACGCACGGATGTTTGGCTTCGGAAAGAAAACCGGAATAGATATTTACGAGGAAGTACCTGGACTTGTCCCAGACAAAAAATATTACGACCGTGTTTACGGAAAAAATAATTGGACTAAGGGAGTGTTGTTAAACTTGGGAATAGGTCAGGGTGAACTTGCCGTTACACCTTTGCAATTAGCTCAATATGCCGCTCTTCTTGCCAACTGGGGAAGCACCGTAAAACCTCATTTCGTCTATGCTCTAAAAGAATCCGGGAATAAACCGTTTAAGATCTTAAAGTATGATACAATAAAAGTTAATATTGACAAAGAAAACTTACGCATTGTCAGGAAAGGAATGTACGATGTGGTAAATAGAAAAGGTACGGCAACGAATATCGCCTTGCCTGATTTGAAAATTGCCGGTAAGACAGGTACGGTTCAGAACCCGCATGGTGAAGATCACGCCGTGTTTGTTGCTTTTGCCCCTTACGACAACCCTCGAATTGCCGTTGCGGTTTTGGTTGAGAACGTTGGCTTCGGCGCTACTTATGCCGCTCCGATTGCACAGAAAGTAATTACGACTTTTTTGCGTTACAAAAAAAACGTTACGCAAACACAAAACAATGAAGGAAGCACAAATAATGATGAATGATGAATTATGAATGATGAATGCGTGACGAGTAAATTGATTGGATGGTTGGATGATCCGACTTCTCCCGACAAGTCGGGATTCGCCGTAACAGATTGGATGGAGGAATGATTGTTCTGTTATTTTTTTTGCTTAGAGATTGAGGCTAAGGTTAAGGCTAAGACCGGTTATTATCGACAAATAAAATTTGCAAAATAATTTTAACAAAGCCCCACATGAGCAACGTCTCATTAAGACCGAGCTTTAGCTCGGGCATAGCGAGAGAAAAAACATAAAGTGTTTTGGCGCAACTTTTGGCTTTGCTAGTTTTGGGAAGATAAAAATCGTGACAAAATTTTGGAGGAAGATAAATAAATGAAAATTAAGTACAATCTGAAAGATAAATTCGATTTTACTTTGTTCGGTGTCGTTTTAATACTGTGCGTATTCGGTTTGGTCGCTATTTACAGTGCTACCTACAATCACCCCACAGCACACGGAAACTTTGAGAAGCAGTTAACGTGGTTAATATTTTCCCTTTTCATTTTTTTTATTACTTATTTCCTCCCGCCGAAGTTTTTTAAATTACTTGCCCTCCCGGGATATTTGTTAGCCCTTTTTGCCTTGACGGTTGTTGTCTTTACCGGTAGGAAAATATACGGAGCGCAGAGCTGGTTAATGATTGGTCCCATCGGATTTCAACCGTCGGAGTTTTCCAAACTTGCGGTTATTTTAATGCTTGCTTACTGGCTTAGCAGAAGGGGACTTAGAATAAACAGTCTAAAAGATATTGCGATTGCCCTTGCAATTGGGATTGTACCGGTATTATTGATTATGATGCAGCCGGACCTCGGTACTGCTATTGTTTTTGGAGCAATTACATTGGTAATGGTTTTTTGGGCAGGCATTGATTTATTTGGACTTTTTGTCGTCCTTTCGCCTGGCATAGTAGTGTTTGCTTCACTTTTCGGACTGCCTGCCTTTGTGCTGGCTTTGTTGGTTGTCCTATTGGGATTGATTTACTTTAAACGAAATCTGTTTACAAGTGCTTCCGTTTTTATTTTGAATATTGCCGCAGGCTTTTCGTTCGATTATTTCTTCAGATTGCTCCGTCCACATCAGCAAATGAGAATTAAAACATTCATCAATCCTTCCGCCGACCCCTTAGGTTACGGTTACAATGCTTTGCAGGCTAGGGTTGCAATCGGTTCGGGAGGCTTGTTAGGAAAAGGATTGTTGCACGGTAATCAAACGCAATTGCGGTTCATTCCCGAACAGTGGACGGATTTCATCTATTGTGTAATAGGAGAGGAATTGGGTTTCATCGGGGCAATAATTGTTGTGGCTCTGTTCTTTGTCCTTTTTTACCGCTTGCTTTTATTGGCTTCGACGTCGAAGGACAAATTTAACAGTTTGGTAATTGTAGGAATATTAACTACTTTCTTTGTCCATTTTGTAATTAACGTAGGAATGAACATCGGCATTTCGCCTGTAATCGGAATACCGCTGCCGTTTGTTAGTTACGGCGGAAGTTCGCTTTTGGTAAATATGATCGCAATTGGAATAACGTTAAGTATTTTCCGAACAAGAAAGGAGAGGGTCTGATGAAAGCAATTGAAAAATTAAATTTAAAAACTTCCGAAGGCAAACATATTTGTGTGGGGCTGGATTCCGATTTGGAAAAAATTCCCGCCTTTCTGCTGAATGAAGAGAATCCGATTTTTACTTTTAATCGGGTTGTAATTAATGCAACAAAGGAACAAGCGGCGGCTTACAAAATTAATTTTGCTTTTTACGAAAGCTGCGGCAGAATGGGTCTGGAAGCCTTGTACAAAACAGTCGAATATTTGCCGGAAGATATTTTAGTTATTGCCGATGCTAAACGCGGCGATATCGGGAATACCTCCGCACAATACGCCCGAGCGGTATTCGATGAGCTTAAATTCGATGCTGTTACGTTACACCCTTACATGGGTTGGGATTCTATTTCCCCTTTTGCCGAGTACAAAAAAAAGCTTTCTTTTATTTTGGGACTTACTTCAAATCCAAGTTCCGAAGATTTTGAGAAATCGTTGTTAAGTAACGGGCAGTATTTGTTTCAAAAAGTAATTCTGAAAATTGACGAATGGAACATAAACGGAAATTTAGGTGTGGTTTTCGGAGCGACGAATATTGAGGAGTTGAAAAGCAATTTCGACCTCTTGCAGAATTTACCTTTGCTACTGCCCGGTGTGGGCGCGCAGGGAGGTGACTTAGGAGAAATTAAAAGTTTTCTATCAGGTAAATGCAAAGAAGATTACATTGTAAACGTAAGCCGCTCTTTGATTTTTGCCGGGCAAGGGAAAAATTTTCAAATGGAAATAGAAAAGAAGATTAAAGAGTACAACGAAGTTTAAATTACTCCGATTAACTTTTTTAATTCTCTTTCACACTGATTTTAATGTCCCAACAAAACAAGTTTAATAAATTTCAACTTTTGGTACAAGTTTAAATTTGGTGGCAAAAAAA
>WFQV01000089.1 GCA_015486905.1 Melioribacteraceae bacterium
AATTAGTTGCCGGCTTTGCCACACTAAGGATGATTGGATTGTTCGCCTTTCCGTCTAAACAATTAAATTCTTCACTTCGATACCTTCGACATCGTTTTTTCCACTTCTGTAGTTTCCTTCTATAGACATTCGACCCCCGACACTTGACTCCGTCAAGGTTGGGGTCGGTTGAAATTCACCTTTTTAAGTGAATAAAAGTTTAATTTATTCTTTAAGGTTGAATATGAAAACATCGGAAGAACCGCGAAGCGGTTCAATGTCTTTAGATCAAAGAATCAACAAGAAAGATAGAACCCCGAAGGGGTTCAAGTTAATGTTCATTAGAACGAAAATATTGGATTGTCCGCCTTCCCCCGACAAGTCGGGAATCGGCGCGACAGGTTGGATGATAATATCCTCAATCAAATCTTCGTTTTTTTTTATCAAAATATTTTAAACTTTAAATCGAGAAATTGGTTGCCGGCTTTGCCGCGCTAAGGATGTTTGGATGTATGGATTGTTGGATGGTTTTTTACCAATTTTAATGTTCCCCTCTTTCAAGAGTGGTGGCTCCCGACTAATCCCGACTTCTCGGGATAAGTCGGGAGACGGGGTATTGAAAAATTTGAACTTTTAACCACGCCAAACATTTCGATAGATTACTTCACTTCGATACCTTCGCCATCGTTTTTGTTTTTCCAAATTTTCTTCTACAAACATTCGATTCCCCGCATTTTGCCGGGTAAACTCTTTGGGGTCGGTCATTTTTCAAACATATTCACCCTTTCCCCGCATTCTGCGGGGCGAGGCTAAAAACTACCGGAGGACAAGCCCTCCTGCCTGCCCTGCCTGCCGGCAGGCGGCAGGCATGGCAGGCAGGTCGGGAAGGGAAAGAAAGGGTAGGTTAGGAAAAATAAGGAAAACAAAAAATAGCAACAAAACGCTCAAAAGGAAAAGACAAGCTATTTTTTGCCACCGAATTTAAACTTGTACCGACAAAACCAAAAAAGTTTGGAGAAAAATCTTTTTACGGTATAAACAACTTGCAATTGAGAAGCAAATATTCATAAATTTGACACAATTTAAATTATTTATTTCAGAGGAGTGAATGGCGCAAATAAAAAGAGAACAATGGGGTTCTAAAATTGGGTTCGTTTTAGCTGCTGCCGGTTCTGCAATCGGTCTTGGCAACATTTGGAAATTTCCTTACATTGCTGGTCAATACGGCGGTGCGGCTTTCATTTTGATTTACTTGATTTGTACCGCTGTAATAGGTCTTCCGGTTTTAATGGCGGAAACTCTGATTGGACGTTCAACACAGAAAAACCCTGTTGGTGCATTTAAGAAATTAACTAACGGTTCGAAATTTTGGCAATCGATTGGCGGGATGGGCGTTGCAGCCGGTTTTATTATTCTTTCTTACTATGCCGTTGTTGCCGGGTGGGCACTGGGTTACATCTACCAAGCAGCATCGGGGGTCTTTTACCAATTTAGCAAACCCGAGGTCGCCGGGCAGTATTTCAATGGTTTAATAAGTGATGTGGTATGGAACGTTGGGTATTTTATCTTCTTTATGATTCTTACAATGGGAGTTGTTTATGCGGGAGTTAAAAACGGAATTGAGCGCGGCAGCAAAATAATGATGCCGATTCTTTTTTTACTTTTAATAATTTTAGTCTTTCGCGGTGTAACGTTGGAAGGCGCTTCGGCCGGGATACGATATTTTTTGCACCCCGACTGGAGCCACGTAACCGGCGAAGCAATCCTGGCAGCAATGGGACAATCTTTTTTTACACTCAGCCTTGGAATGGGAGCAATGCTCACTTACGGCAGCTATATGTCAAAGAAAGACAACCTCCCGTCGGCAGCTGTTAGCATTGTAACGCTAGATACTTTAATAGCCCTCTTAGCAGGTTTGGCAATTTTCACCGGAGTATTCGCAACGGGGCTTTCACCGAATGCTGGTCCGGGATTAATCTTTCACACCCTGCCGGTTGTTTTTACAAAAATGCCCGGCGGCTACTTTTTTTCAATCTTATTTTTCTTACTACTTACAATAGCCGCTCTCACATCCTCAATTTCTTTGTTGGAAGTAATCACGGCTTATTTTGTTGATGAGAAAGGCTGGAGCCGTCACAGAGCCGTTCTCTTCTTCGGCGGGCTGACAACCATCTTTGGATTACCGAGTGCCTTTTCCTACAATTTGTTGGCTAAAGTTTCTTTTTTCGGTTTGAACTTTTTTGATTTTGTGGATTTCGTTGCCGCCAACATACTTTTGCCTGTCGGAGGATTTTTCATCGCCGTATTTGTTGCTTACTTTTGGGGATTTAAGAAGGCATTACCGGAACTTAAAAGCGGAGCTGAAAAATTATTTGAAAAATATTACTGGACAATTTCCGTTTGGAAAATATTGGTTAAATATTTTGCACCTGTATTAATATTTCTTGTATTTCTAAATTCAATAGGAGCACTTAAATTAATTGCAGACATTTTTTAAACTTCCGTTTTGAACAAATCGAGAATAATTGAAATATTAAAAAAGAAGTCCGCCGGAGCTTTAATAACCTACGCTATTATTGCCATCGTGATCGGAATTTGGGGAATAAGTATATTTGGCAAGGTCTGGGAGTTCCCGGGAAACTTCGAATCAATTAAAAATTTCCCCTCTGCTACTTTACCACTCGGTTCTATTCCTTTCATGGTAATTGCTCTTTTGGGAACGGGAATATTCGTTACGTTCAAATTAAACTGGCCTCAACTCCGCCACATTTGGCATGGAATTAAAGTAACGGCGGGCAAGTACGATGACCCGAACGACGCAGGGGATTTGAAACATTTCAACGCTTTAACCACTGCTCTTTCAGCTACGGTAGGAATAGGAAACATTGCCGGAGTTGCAACCGCTATTTACTACGGCGGGCCGGGCGCACTTTTCTGGATGTGGATTACGGCTTTCTTCGGCACAGCGTTGAAATATTCGGAATGCACGCTTTCCTTAAAATATCGTGAATTCGACAAAAGCGGACACACAGCCGGCGGACCGATGTACACAATTGAAAAGGGATTAGGTGCCAACTGGAAATGGCTGGCAATTGCGTTCGCGAGCTTTGCCATTATTTGTTCCTTTGCAACGGGGAACGCAATACAGGCTTTTACCGTTTCAGATCAGGTCTATTCGGAAGTAGCGCAAATAGTCGGTTACCACCATTACCTTACTCAAAAGCATCTCCTCTTTACCGGTTTTTCCGTTTCAATCGAACAAATAATAAACGGCGTTGCATTAGTAATAATTGTTGGTGCAGTGATAATCGGAGGCATTAAAAGGATTGGAAATGTTACCGGCTTCCTCGCTCCCTTTATGGCTATAATTTATGTAATTGCCGCCTTTTTAATATTGTTCTCAAATTTTTATTATTTGGAGAAAGCTATTTCAATTATTTTTAAAATGGCTTTCAATCCCCCCTCACAAATAGCCGGCGTAGGAGGGGGCGGACTGTTAATTTTTTTTAACACGATGATGTGGGGAATAAAGCGCGGGCTCTATTCTAACGAGGCGGGACAAGGCAGTGCTGCCATTGCCCACTCCACGGCAAAAACGGAATATCCTGTACGTGAAGGAGTTGTGGCAATGCTCGGTCCTTACATCGATACAATAATTATTTGCTCGTTGACAGGATTGGTGATTATTTCAACCGGAGCTTGGCATCACACACAATTTTATGTTGAAAGAATCGATCCCAACTTTACCGGCACAATGCTGAACAGCAGCATATTAACAGCCTTTGCATTTAAAGAAGGTTTAGCCTGGCTTTTCCCTTACGGCGACAAGATAATAACTCTGAGCGTAGCACTCTTTGCCATTTCAACGGCAATCAGCTGGAGCTTTTACGGCGACAGAGCAACCGATTATCTCTTTGGACCGAAAGGGACTAAAGTTTACAAATGGTTCTTTTTACTATTTGTCTTTATCGGAGCTGTGGCTCAGTTGGAAGATGTTTGGAACTTCGGAGACGCCGCTCTCGGATTCATGACCTTGCCGAATCTGCTTGCAATTATTTTGCTCTCGGGCAAACTTAAGAAAATGTCCAATAAATATTTTTCCGTTAAACACAAAACTCTCAAAGAGATTTTAGCGGAAAGGAGTGACGATAACCCTAATGATTCTTAAGGAACTTCGTGACCTTTTGCCGCCGTCCAAATTCTAAACCAATCTTCCCTCTTCAGTTTTATTTCAAGGGCTTCAATTGCAGAACATACTCGTTCGATTTTTTGCATTTTGCTTCTCAAATCTCGGTTCATTCATCCAACCATCCAACCAATCAATTTATTCCTTACGCATTCTTCATTCATAACCTGCCTCCCGGCAGGCAGGTTCATAATTCATAATTAATATCATTCTCTTGAGTGTCTTAAACTTAATTATAGTATTGTCGCTCAAATTTTTGTTTTTTTGTCAAAAAATTAAATAAAAACATTCCTTCATTTCCGTTTGAAAAAATTAGAGAAAGTTTTTTGTATTCTCTAAACTTTAAGTTCAAATCATAATTCTTAATTTTTAATTCTTAATTTTTAATTGCGGCTTGCCGCGATATAGTAT
>WFQV01000090.1 GCA_015486905.1 Melioribacteraceae bacterium
GTTGTCTCTTTGCATCTGTACCTTTGAACCATTCACTATTTACAATTCAAAAATAATCTTTCTGTGTTTAATCTGTGCAAACCTGCCCGCTGGCAGGCGGGTCTGTGGTTTATTTTCCCTTTAACCACAGATAACACAGATTATTTCACAGATTAACACGGATATGTTTTAAATTTTTCTAAATATATTTTCCCTTTCTGTGAGAATCTGTGCTTAATCTGTGTGAATCTGTGGTTTATTTTTCCGTACAAACCTGCCCGCTGGCAGGCGGGTCTGTGGTTTTTCTTTCCTTTAACCACAAGCCTTCATTACATTTCGGCGTGGCAGGCAGATAACACAGATTATCACTGATTATTTTATTCATAATTCTTAATTGCGACTTGCCGCGATATGAGGTAGTTGAATAATGTGAGCAACTGTTTTAGTTTCGATTAATTTCGCATTTTAGTAAAAGTTTGTTCTCCGGGTCAACCGATATGCTATCGACAAGAAAAGGGGTTAATTTGGTTAGCATAGCCGAAGAGGAATTAACCCTTATTGTATCTGCAATGAATTTTTCCGTTCTCTTATTAATTAATAAAACCGACAATAATAATTTGTAATTACGGAAAAGCCCTTTCTGCGTGAGGCTAAAAATGGTCTTATAACGTTTGGGGCTTGATTTTATTGAGGAAAAAGAAACATTAAAAATCGGAATCCCTTTTTTGTTCAACCATTGGTCAAAAAAATAATCCAAATTTTTGCCCGAAACGATTTCAGCTAATTCTTTAAATTTCCGTGTGGAAGTATTCTTGTATTTGAATTTTTCAAAATACTTTTTTAGTAAAATAAAGAATTTTTTGTCTCCCAAATTGTTTCTCAACATTTGCAGGAACCAAGCGCCTTTGTTGTAAGTAACGTTCGAGAGCGCTTCATTACCCGGATTTTCTATCGTTACATTTTCGAATAGTCCTCTCTTTGAATTCATGAAAGATTTTAAAGCATTCTTCCCGTAAAGTTTCTCGTTGAACAGGGCGGTTGAGTAAACCGCAAATCCTTCGTTGAGCCATATTTCATTCCACTTACCGAGAGTTACTGCATCTCCCCACCATTGGTGAGCAAGTTCGTGAATGAACAAATCGTCAAAGAACCCTTTGCCGGTAAAAAATCTTTTGCCGATTCCCGAGATTGTTTGGTTTTCAATTCCGCCCAAGGGCCAATTGATTTCCGTTACGCCGTACTTTTCTTTAATGAAAGGATATTCGCCAAACAGAGAGGAGAATATTTTTAAGCCTTTCTTGTTTATTTCAATATCTTTCGCGGCAAGACTCGAGTCACTGGGGAAGACAAAGTTTTGCAGCGAAAGAAATTTTTCCCCGATTCGAACGGAATCTATTATTTCCGAATATTTGCCGGAGTAAATACAGACAAGATAAGTTGCAATTGGGTAAAATGTTTTCCAACTGTAAGTCTTGAGTTTCCCTTTCTTTTTAACACTAATTAATTCCCCGTTTGAGATAGAAGTTTTTGACGAATCTGCAGTAATGTTAATTGTGTAGAATGCTTTGTCGTTCGGAATATCGTTGCACGGGAACCAACTTGAAGCGTAAACCGGCTCGTTAATTGTGTAAAGATATTTCGAACCTTTGTGTTCGTTAAAAACAAAAGAGCCTAATCCCGAATTTTCCGACTGCCCCTTGTAATGAATGAAAATAGAAAATGTGTCTGCTTTGTCGGTTGCCGGTATTGTAATGTGATTGTTACTATAGGCAGGTTTCACCTTGTTATTATTATATTTAACAGAGATGATATTAAATCCGTCTCGAAAATTAAGTGGAATATCAGTTAGACTTTTATCGTTTCGTACTGCCGTAATTTTTGTTGTGTCGTCTATTGTTTCGTTTTCAAAGTTGATGTTAATATTTAAATGATAATAAAGAACATTTAATTTTTTTTGAGCATTGTAAATGTAATTATCGGAAAATTCTTGGGTGAAAGCACTCTTGTCGAATTTACGCACGAAAGAATAAACCTCAAATACTCTTGCTATCTCATCTTTAAAAATTAAATAGGACGTAGCGATTGCAATAGCAATAAGGGTTAAAGC